>ONWI01000154.1 GCA_900321515.1 uncultured Eubacteriales bacterium
AAGGCTTGAGCGGTATGGCTTCGTAAGTCAGGCGATTGGTGCCGTTAATCTTGAAAGATTCATCAACAGGCATATTGCTTGGTTTGATGCCGCCTATGGTATTGCTGTTGCCGTCATAATGTACCAGGTACTTCATTTCAAAGAAATGTCCTTTGGGACTTATGAGAACATCATAATTCCATACATGCTTTACTCCATCGTTGTTTTCGCCTACATAATTCGGGAGCATAACCAGAAACGGGTCCGCATAGAATTCGTCCTTGTTTGGACGCTTCAGCTTGACTGACTCCACCAGATAAAGACCCGTATTGATCTTCACCCCGTCTTTTGTCATAAATTCGACCTTGCCGTTTTTGTCCGTGGTTCCGGTTTGCAGCGGATGAACATTTTCGTCGAGCTTTGCCTTCTGAAGCATACTGTTGACCACTGTTTCCCAGTCGTCATCCGGGTTGTAGACGTCCGAAAACGGCTTATCCAGTCGGAAGGAGCCGCCCTTTGTGACCTCGCCGACCTTGTATAGAATGAATTCCGCGCCTTCGATGGGTTCACTTCCGAAGTAGTACTGAATGGTAAGCTTCGATTCTTTGCCGGTCTCAATCAGTTCTATAGGATTCGGATCCGCCGCGGCATTCATGGCAAAGACGCACATAATCATCAGCACAATACAAAATGAAACGCCTGTTCTGATTAATTTCATAATATTCATCGCCTCCGTTTCTCTCATTATTTGTCAATCTCTTTTAAATCGTGTAACTGCGTATGTTATCATCAGCATGATCAGAATAGCTGCCAGCGCCGTCATAACCGGATTGCCGATCAGCATGTCGGCAAATGACCGGCTGACAGCGGCGGCGCCGGGATCACTCTCATATGATACCCTGTGTCCCCGCACCAGAAGCCTGTGGGTATTTACCCCGTACGGCGTGCATGTGACCAGGGTACATAAATCCTGTCCGTACAGTATTCCGAGCGCTTCGGTTTCATCCGGACTGACCACCGTAGTGCTCTCCACCTCGTAGATGAGCTTGTTGTCGAGAACGGTGACCGTGAATCTGTCGCCGACTTCCACCGAATCAAGATCGGTGAGCAGCTTGGCACTGGGCATTCCTGTGTGACCGGTCAGCACGCAGTGCGTGCTTTCGCCCCCGACCGGGAGAGAACTTGAGGGCAGATGCCCGATATAGCTTTCCAGCGTCCGCGCATCGGTGCCGTGATATATCGGCAAGCGGCACTTTATTTTGGGTATCTCAACATATCCCATCATGCCGTCGCCCGATATGTTGAGCATATTCCCGTAATCCGACTGGGACACGCCTTCCGGCTCGGAATCACTGCCGTTCAGGTAGAGCGACGCGTTGTATTCGTAGGCTTTCGCCAGCTCCGCGCCGCCCGCGCCCTCAGCAAGCCCGCCGACTTTCCGGGAATACTCCTCTATCGCCTGCGAACTGTTTCTTTCACTGATCAGATTGCTGACTGTGGGATAAAGGAACAGGGAGAGCCCTGTCATTATTATCAATACGATGAGAAATGTGTCTATTCGTTTCTTCATAACGGGCGCTCTCCTTGCTCCAGTTTGATTTACTTCTTAAGATACTTTAAAAAGTCCGAGAAATTAGAAGGATCGAGTTCAACATCGGACGTGCCGAGCCGCATTGCCTTCTTTTGGGCATTGTTTTTCCTGCGGAATATCAGCAGCATTACGCCGCCTATCACAAGGAACATGCCGGCTCCGTAGAACATCAGCACGCCTGTTCCGCCGGTCTGGGGAAGCAGCGGTCCGGTATACCGGTTGGTTATCTCTACCGTCGCGGTGGACTGATCAATCTCGTAGGATACCCTGTAATTCTCCAGTTCGACCTCTGCCACATAATACTGATAGTAGATTACGCTTTCAGAATCTGCTTGTTTGACAGCGGCAGGCATTTTAACCGTGGCGTTCCATGTGGTGCTCCACTTTCTTCCGTCGGGACTTACGAGATCCATTGTGAACCAATTGACATTCGAGCCGGTCTCCGGACTGCCGGTTTTAATCAGGCAATCGGGCTTATCGGAACCCACCTGGACCTGCGCAATTCTTACGGTAATGCGATCAGGTCTTGAATCGAGGAAGAGGAAGTCCTTCCAGACCTTGCTGAGCGAGAGATTGATTTCGTCGTCGCAGGGGTCTTTAAGGTCATTGGTGACGGGAGTGTCGCCCAGACCGTTGTCATCGAGCGGAACATTCAGCATGAGCACTTCCGCTGAGGGTGAAACGTAAGCGTCAAGCGCTCTCGTACTGTTTCCTGTGCTTTCGCTGACCTCTGCCGCGTTGATGAAATTGTCATGAGTGCTTATGGGAGTGAGATGTGTCGCTTCGTAGCGCACACAATTCTCGCAGTTTACCGGAGTCAGTGCGCCGTCGGAAGTGCCTATCACTTCTTCCGGACTGGCATTTGTTACCGCCTTTCTGTAGTCTCCCTCCGCGGAACGGTAGATGCTGTATTTGTTGTTTTCGCCCTCGAGCATTTCGGTACCTCTGCTCCTGTCGTCCGAATATCCGGTGAAGGGACCGACCTTTGAATGTGTGCCGCGTATCAGGTCGCAAAGGTCCGTGTAGCATTCGGTGATTCTGCCGGCGGTGTTGTAGCCGATGAAGCCGCCTGCGTAGCCGAGGGGATCATCGCCGTCCCTGGTTTCATCCGCGCCGCCCGCGAATACGTCGTAGCCGTAGGCGTTTTTGATAACATATTCTTTGAGGTTATCATCGTAAACATAGTCCGCAATACCGACGACATTGCACTTGTCGGCGTTTGTACGGTTGCCCTCGATGAGGGTGACGGAAATTGCCTGGGTGGTATTATCGCCTGCTTCCACGCCGTTTTCTTCATCGCAGGGTAGTCTGACGGTAGAAGAGCCTAATGTGATAATGGCTGTATCCTTTACGCCGTCCTGATTGCTCTTTTCGAGAGCGACGCCTATCTTCAGCCCCATAAGGTTGACATAGAGCAAGTCGCCTTCCGACAGAACCCTGAGACCGGCGAGTGATGAGTCGTGATTCGGGTCGAGGTTGACAAGGTCAATGTTTTCCAGCTGTTCCGCATAAAGCGCCTTGAGAAGCAGATTGACCACCTTCAGGACTGCGTCGGTAAGTTCTGATCCAACCTGAGCCTCTACGAGGTAATTGAGATCCGTTTTTCCGATGAAGCCGCCCGCCACCTGGGGACTCTGCACATATTTAAGCTGATCGACCCTGCATTCCTCGATCTGCGCCATTTCGGCAAAGCCTGCGAAGCCCGCCGCGCAGGAGCCTTTGAGATATTCCTGCGACACGCTTTCGTTGGTGGTCTGGATATTGAAGGTTCTCGCGATGAATCCGTTGACGTATCCTGTGACGTCGCAGTTTGTCAACGTGGATCCGATTACGTTGAGAAGCTGAGCATCCAGACCGAGATTGTTCAGTCCCAGTCCGGTCAGAAGGGCGTTCTGGTTCTCGTCGTTGTGAGCCGAGACCTCGTCCAATCCTATGCCGCCGCTTGTGCCGCTGATACCGATGAAGCCGCCCGCATAGTTGGGCGCCTGCACAGCGTTAAGCCCGGTGACGGAGGAATTCTCCACCGTGCCGTTCATCAGCGCGCCGCCGAAGCCGCCCGCAGAACCGCTGAGCAGATAGGTTTTCTGTTTGCCGGACGCAGCCATATCGCTCGCGTAAATTCTGATTCCGTCCGGAATGCCTGTCACCTTTGCGTGATAGATGTAGGTGCGGAATATATCGAGCAGACTGAAATTGCCCGCTTCAATAAGATTGAGAACCGTAGTGTTGGAGCCGGAATCGCCGACCTGAGCCACACTGCCCACCTGGGCGAGTCCGAAGAATCCGCCGGAGTAATGTCCGCCGGAAACTCCGCGCAGACCGTTGACATTGAGCGTGCGCTGTTCGGTATTTCTCGCGCCGAATACCGTTGCTTCGGCGGAACCCACGAAGCCGCCCGCGCAGGAAGCGTATCTGGTCTCTGAATCTTCGGGATTTTCCTTGTATTCTCCGTCCACCACAAAGCCCCACTCGGAATCCGGCAGAGCGGAGGTTTCAGCCTTGCCTATAACCGTAATGGTCGCGTCGAGCACGTCAACCAGCTGGGACGGATTGGTGATAAGATTGTCGAGAAGTTTCTGAATCAGACCGTTTGAAGAGTCGGAATCGTCGGCGTTGACAACGGAAGCCGCCGAGGTTTTGCCTGCAAAGCCGCCAACGCAGTTGCTGCCATTGACGGTCTTGAGATTTTTTACCCACGCGCCCTTTTCAGGAAGCTGGACCTCGAAATCAATGCGTCCGTCGCCGCGGGTGCCGATCTGAGCGCCGTAGCATGCGCCGGCAAAGCCGCCAGCCATGCCGCCTTCGGTTTTTACGATATCCGCGTTGGCGCTGTCATTCTGAGGAGCTTTGGGCAAGCCCTCGGCGCGAACGATGAGTCCTTTCTGATAGCCCGTAACGCCGGATTCAAATATGACGGGAACAAGTACTTTGGTCAGATCGACCATATCGCCGAGCTTGAGGTCCAGACCCAGGATGTTCACGCTGCCGAACTCTGCGAGACCTTTGGTCTGAATCTCTCCGACATATCCGCCCGCAGCTCTCATGGCTCTGACCAGCTTTGCGTTATTGGCCGTGCCGTTGCGGATTACACCGCTGTGCATAGCGCCTGCGTAGCCGCCAGCGCAGCCGGAAAGGTATGTGGTCACGCTGGAATTGAATGTGTCGCGCCCAGCCACAACGTGATAGCCGTAGATGAAATGCGACAGTGCCTCTTCAAGCAGTGCCTGCTGTTGCTGCGCCTCTTCGGGATTTTCCGATTCCGTGAACTTGCCTATTTTCTTGAGCTCCGGAACAAAGCTGTTTTCATAACCTACTTTTTCGATCCATTTGTTCCATGTTTTAACATTAATTTTTTCGAGAGGTCCGTAGACGTTGGCGTTCTCGATGGTCGGATACACCAAGGGGAGCGCTTTCACAATGTTCTGAGCCGAGATTACTCCGCCAAGAAGCGAGAGACTGCCGCCTTTGGCTGTGCTGCCGGCCTCCATGAGTCCGGCATAGCCGCCTGCGTATTCCGCGCCGTAGATCGAGCGGATGCGCACGGCGTCGCAGTTGCGCTGTAATCCCGAATAATTTGTTTCGCCCATCCACGCGGCGTCGCTTTTGCCCCAGATCTGTCCGCCAATGCTGTGGCCGACGAATCCTCCGGCAAATCCGCGCTGAAGGGGAATCTCCTGCTGTTCGCCCTGATTCACGGCGGAAGCGACGTCGGAGAAACTCTGCGCTCTGACCACGCCGCCGCAGGGAATGCATGTGGTACAGCTATTGTAAACGGTAGGTACGAATGCCTGAACGACAGAAATCATGTCGTCCGTATCAAGCACTCCTCCCAGAACGGTACTCAGAAGACCGTCCTTTTCCTCATCATAATCGAGCACGTCCGCCACGTTGCCGGGGCACATCTCGCCCGCGTAGCCGCCTGACGCCACTTCGCCTATGATATAGGAGAAATTGTAAGAGCTGCTGTCCTGAACGTGAGCGCCCGCCATTCTGCCGGCGAAACCGCCCGAGTAGCCGACGCCTTTCTGGTCGAAGTTTTCGTCGCCGAGATTTACATGGCTCGACGCAAGCACTGAGAAGCCGCCCGGCAAGCCGTAAACGTCGGAATGTTCAATGGTGGTGACCACCATTTCGAGCCCCCTCAGCAGGCCTGTGGTACGGATGTCTTCGCCCAGCAGCTTGATGCTGTCGCCGAGCGCTCTCGCCGAACCGACATTCATGTAGCCGATGTAGCCGCCGGCGTATTCAGCGCCGGCCACAGAATAGAGTGTGTTCGCGCAGCCGCGCAGGAAGGTCACATATTCACTGCGGTTCTTAGCCTCCAGATCACCGTCAACTTCCAGTTCGCAGTGCTTAAGGCTGCGTACATCACAGTGAGAGATTTCCATGCCGCTGCCGTATCCGATATAGCCTCCGGCAAATCCCTTGGTAGCCGGGGCGTCATTGCTTTCGATGTATGCCGCCAATACGGTGAAGCCATCTTCGGACTTTACACCGCCGTAGTAAATCTTTGGAATATAGGCGTTGGTAATGCTCTCAATGCCGCCGACGTCAATCTTGGCGTTATCACCGATCAGACTCAGTCCGCTGCCGCCGTTTCTGTCAAGCGCGCCGGAAAATACCTTGCCGCCGAAGCCGCCTGCGAATTTGCCGCCCTCAACATGATCTATGTTGTAAACAGCGTAGGGACTGGCTTTAAGCTCTTCAAGAGTATTGTTGTCTGTTACACCCTGGACATTCAGCGTGCCGCTGCGGAATTCACCCGTGAAGCCGCCCGCCGCGTTGCCCTTGACAAAGCCGTTTTGGACAAAGGTAACGTCGCATTTTTCCATCTTGGGGATGATATCCGACTGAAGCTCAATAAGCTGACCTACACCGATAAGCGAATTGTTGCCCTGCCCCTCGGCATTGATTCCCGACAGGTCACCTGCCGCGCAATAGCCCACGAAGCCGCCGGATTTTCCGCAGCGCATGTCTGATGTGACGCTGAGAAGGTTGCGCACATGGCAGTCGTTCATGGTGACGCTGGTGGTATCGCCGGCGAATCCGCCCGCGTTATAATCGGTGCTGCCCGGCGGTGTGGTTTCGCTGTATTTGCCGGTCGCCTCGACGGTAAATCCGCTGGAAATGCCGTTGACATTGCTGTTGGTGAGGTTGGTGTGAACGCCGTCGGTAATATTCAGCAGATTGTCGATCTTGAGCAGACTGATGCCGAGCAGCGTGAGGTCAAGTCCGTTCGCGTCGGACACCTTGTCGGGACCGGTCATGCCGCTAAAGCCGCCGACGTGATTTTTCGCCCTGACGTGCTGCAGATTGTAGAGCTGCACATTGGTGATGTCGCCTCCGATGGCAAAGCCTGTCGCACCCCCGGCGAAATTGCCTGACGCTTCGACGGTGTAGCCCTCATGCGCGCCGTTGATTTCGGTGGTGCCGTAGACCGACACGTTTGCCAGACGGAAGCCGAGATGAGCCTTCAATCCGGTAGTGCTGGTCAGAAGCGTGCCGGCGTTGGCTGAAACGATATTTCCCACGCAGCCGCCTGCCAGATTGCATTCACGCTCAGGATGCTCGGAATCTTCGGCGTGAACCTTGACCAGCTTGCTGATCACGATGTCAGCGCCGTTGACCGCGGGAGCAGGAACGGAGATATCCTCGCCCTGGGCGTTTGTACGCTGCCTGTATTTGAAAAGGTCGGTCACGGCGTTTGAATTGTCGATAGTTACGCCGTTGCCGTAGCCTAAGATGCCGCCGACCTGACTGCCCGTCGTAGTTATCTCAAGTCTGCCGCCTACGCCGCAGCCCAGAATCGCGGAATTGGAAATGCCGCCCAGTTCGAGAAGGTCGAGATCTCCGCCGTCGGCAAGAAGATCGGTCGCCACGCGCTTTACGGCTGTGAGCAGCGAGTTGTTTAAGAAGAGATAATTCTCCATGCCGTAGGTTGAGCCAAGCTGCGCGCTGCCGGTGAATCCGCCTATGCAGTCGCCGGAGGCGGAAATGGTGACCGGAGTTGACGCATCCACATAGGAGTCGATGATATAGCTGTTTGCCTGAATTCCGGCAAAGCCGCCCAGACAACTGCCTCCCGAAATATTCAGCGAGCAGCCCTCTACGGAACATCCGATCATCTCGCTCTGAGGATAAATAGAGCCGATTTTGATACCGAGATCGCCAAGCGTAGCCTTGATGATTTCGTCGCGCTCTACGCCGGCAAAGCCGCCGCCGAAGCGCTCGGCTTTTATGTTCAGCGTTGCGCCGATGACCTTGCAGCCGGTCATTTCGCTGCCACTGATCGAGCCGGCAAATCCGCCGACGCCGTATTTGTTTTCATTTATGACAAGACTGCATCCTGTCGCGGTACAGTTGGAAATCCCGGGAGTGTTATAGCCTGTGGGGATGAGGTTTCCTGTTGCCACGGTATCGTTCAGCAGCAGTTCGATCAGGTCACCCAGACCCACACCCGGAATCAGGTTGAGCAGTCTGGTAAGACCATCCGTTGCTACCCCGAGAAGGTTGCTTAATCCGTCGTATTTGAAGGTTCCCTCAACATATCCGACAAAGCCGCCCATGCCGACGACCATGTGATTCTCGTCATTTTCAAACTTCGTCTTGTCCGCCGTTACCGTGATACCGCTCACGCTGCAATCGGACACCTCCACATCGCCGATGATTCTGCCGGCGAAAGCGCCTGTGGCAAGTCCGGAGGGATCCTGTTCGCGGACCAGGAGGAGATTTTTTACGGATGTGCCCGCGTCAATATCCTTGCCGATAAGTCCTGACAGAATCCCGTTCAGACCGAATTCAGCCAGAAACCCGACACCCTCGAGCAGCAAACTGACAGCAGTCTGGTCGACTTTGCTCTCAGTGCAGTGATTTTCCACTGTGCCGTTGCTGAGAGCGATATTCTTTACCACGGATTTGTAGGTAATGAAGTTTGTATTGTCGTTCCTGCCGCTTATTGTGGAGAAGAAACCGACGCCCATCTGATCGGTGGTGTTGAGCTTTACAATATTATTTTCAACTGTTGAGGTTGGAACCACTTTAATCTGGGATATCGTGGGTTTTACTCTCGTGTCGATATTCAGCTCGGTTTTATCCGCAAAGAGCGGAGGTGGATCCGGATCTTCGGGGTTCTGCTTGGGTGTCTGCTTCATACCGTACATCAAGCCGTCGAACCGCATCGGCGTCCAGTCCTTGAAATTCAAGGAGATATCGCGGAAAACGATGTAATTGCCGCTGCGGCTGTATTTCATGTCGATGGGATTACTCGTCAGAGAATCGCTTGGCACTCCCGTAGTCGGATCGACCGTATAGACTGTCGTGCGGGTCAAGAGGTCGATGCTGAGGTCGCTGCCCAGCTTGGGGTATTCGTTGCCGCTCGAAAAGATGCTGTCATCGTAGTTTCCGTCGTACAACACCCCATCGGAATCGACGTCTGCGTCGCCGGGATAAATCAGCGTGTCCGACTGGGTATGCCATGTGGTGTCTTCGCCCAAGAGCCCTGTTGCGCTCTGGCGCGTCTCAACTTTCCGGTATATGGCTCCGTAAACCTTGACCTTGTCTTCACCGGTGCTGAGCGCCTGGAGCTGTTGGGCACTGCCTATGAGTATATAATCAGTGCCGCCGATATTCACAGTAACCTGACCGGCGAAGTCCCTGCCGTCCTGATGATCTATTTCCGGATCGGCATACGCAACGAGCGGTGACGCTTCGTCAACCGCTATGGATAACTGAGCCGGCTGCTCAGTCGTGAATTCCGACGATATGACATAATTGTGATCCGCGCTGTAGGTCATCCAACGCTCCGATTCATCGTCGGGATAGACGAACTGACCCGTGCCGAATGTCTCAGCGTCAACGTCGCCCGTCATCACGGGAATATTCGCTCTGTTGCTGTCAGCCAATGTACAAAGCTGACAGATATTCTGTATGTAGACCGTGTCGCTCTCCACGTCATACAGACGTTTGCTTCTTGCCCCTGCCCCGGGGCTTTCCTCATCGCCGGGGTCCGCAGTATCACCGCTCCCTCCGTCATCCTCCGTTTTTTCTGCGTCGTCCCCGTTGTCGGGGGCGTCCTTTGCGCTTCTTTCAGCCGATGTAAATACACCGGTAAAATCAGCCGGCAGACTCCACGCCGTGCCCTCCGGCAGCGTAATGTCGCCCTCGAGGAAATAGGCTGATTCACTTGAATAGATCACGGGTTTTCCGTCATCATCCGTGATCTGTGAGCCGCTGCCTACATTTTCCTCTTTGTCGTCCCCCACAGTCAGCGGAACATCAGTGCCGACAAGATTCAGCTGGCGGAAATTATAGAGATGTATCATTCCGTCGGCGTAAAGCTTCCTGACAGCTTCTTCATCAGCCTGTGAGTCTTCCGAAGGCTGTCCGTCCTGCGCATCCTGTCCGACCGGAACTTCCTGTTCTTCCGGCGCATTGCCGAAAGTTTCCGGATCGACTGTGCCGTCGTAGGTGATGTAGCTGCCAATGCCGCCGGCGGGGGCGTCGCCCGACGCCTTGACCAGAACGGTGGTGTTGCCGAGCGAAAGCAAACCCTCATTGCCAAGGGTGACAAGCAGCGACAGCACCAGCAGCAAAGCCAGCGCTCTGAAGCTGAATTGCTTCCTCATAATTAGAACCTCCCATTCACATAAAGATCCAGATAGATTGTGTGTGACAGCGCATGGATTAATCAGGGAAAAATGATGATTCACAACACATATCACGAGCGAAAAGATGATAAAAACGTGATGAATATCTTAATGCCCTCTTGTAATACAAAAAGTATCAAAACAGCGCGTTAAAAGGCACAACTATCTTCATAATTATTATACAATAAAACCACTGTAAATAGCAATTGGAAGAATATATGAAAATTGGATAAAAACAATTCTTTCATATGATAACAAACAACAGATTTCAGAATGTTAAAAATTCCGTAATAAGTTCATCACAAAAACTTAGTAAAATTTTTAGAAATATTTTACGATAGTTTTCACAAACGAGAAAAGTTCTGAATAACTTATGTATATTTTGCTAATACGAAAAGCAGAGCGCCAAGAGAACCGAAAGGTTCACCCAAAGGGCAATTTCGTTTGTCAAAACAGTTGCTTTTTACCGGGATTCATGATATAATACTGTTTAATATTGATTTAAAGGATTATTATGGGCAATTTGCACGCCTCGCGCAAGCCCTTCATGTAAAGGAGCCGCTTATGGAGCAGGACAACATCTGTATGGTATCGGTTTATTGCTCGGTCTACAATCACAAAAAATACATTTCACAGTGCCTCGACAGCCTGGTGAATCAGAACACAGACTTCAGGTATGAAATAATCGTCAAGGACGACGCTTCCACCGACGGCACAAGCGATATTGTGCGCGAATATTCTCAAAAGTATCCCGACAAGATCGTTCCGCTGATTCTAAGCGAAAATCACTTTCAGCGCGGGCTGGGGCTGGTGGCCTTTGAAAAGGTCTACCGCATGGCAAAGGGAAAATACATGGCGATGTGCGAGGGGGACGACTTCTGGACAGATCCTGACAAGCTGCAGAAGCAGGTAGATTTCATGGAGAGCCATCCCGACTATTCCCTGTGCGGGCACGCTGCGTATTACGCAAACGAAGAGGGCGAACTTTCCCAGGAAAAATTCTTCCGGCTGGAAAAAGGAACCGGCGATCTTTCCGTCGAGGAGATTCTCGGCAACTGGTCAATGGCAACATGCACTTTGCTCTACAGAAAGTCCTGCCGCCCGGACGTGGTGTTTCCCTTCCAGGGGGACTGTATCAATTCCGATTACGCCCTGATGGTATATATGGCGCTCAAGGGCAAGGTCTACTATTTTGACGAGCTGATGGGAGCCTATCGCAAAGGAAGCAGCGGCTCGGTTTCGCAAAAGCTTCAGACCGATATGGATTACCTGAAAAAACGCCGCCTGGAATTCGCCGCAATGCTCGACAGGATTGACCAATACACAGACGGGCGCTATTCCGGCATAATTACCCGACAGAAAAGACTGCTGCTCTTCAACCTCTATCTGTGCCTCGGCGATGGCAAGGAGCTCAAAAAGTACCGCGACGTTCTGAAAAACGTCGGTATAAAGACAAAAATCAGATATATTCTCTGTGTTTATTTCAATCCCATTTACGAAACCGTAGACAACGCCTATCAAAGCAAAAAGCGCGTCTGAGCGCATTAATCCATTATCAAGGAACTGCTGAAAAATGAAGCAAAAAGTAATCAATAACTTTCTCTGGCGCTTCATGGAGCGCTGCGGCGCTCAGGGAGTGTCGCTTTTGGTTTCCGTCGTGCTGGGGAGGCTGCTCGGACCTTCGGTTTACGGCACCGTGGCGCTCGTGACGGTCTTTATGGTCATAGTTCAGGTATTTGTTGACAGCGGTATGGGCAACGCCCTCATCCAGAAAAAGGACGCGGACGACCTGGATTTTTCCAGCGTGTTCTGGTTCAACATCGCGATGTGTACCTTCCTTTACATAGTGATGTTCGCAGCCGCGCCCTTCATAGCGTCGTTTTACAATGCCCCGGAGCTTACGCCGGTGGTAAGGGTGCTGAGTTTGATGCTCATCATCTCTGGACTGAAAAACGTGCAGCAGGCTTACGTTTCCAAAAACATGATGTTCAAGGTGTTTTTCTTCTCCACCTTGGGCGGAACCATCACTGCCGCCGTGGTAGGCATAGCCATGGCTTACATGGGATTCGGCGTGTGGGCGCTTGTCGCGCAGATGCTTGTCAACGCCGCCGCCGATACCGTGATTCTCTGGCTGACGGTGGACTTCCGCCCGAAGATGATATTCTCCGCCGCGCGGCTGAAGGGGCTGTTTTCCTATGGCTGGAAGCTGCTTGCGTCGGGTCTGCTCGACACGGTTTACAACCAGCTCAGACAGCTTATCATAGGCAAAATGTACGCCAAAGCCGATCTGGGGCAATACAACCAGGGCGAGAGAATTCCCCATTTCATCGTGACCAACATCAATACTTCCATTGACAGCGTGCTGCTTCCCACCATGTCAAAAGCCCAGGACGACCCCGCGGCGGTAAGAAACATGACGCGGCGCGCCATCAAGACCAGCACCTATATCATCATGCCCTTTATGATGGGACTGGCGGTATGCGCCGAACCCATGATCAGGCTGATTCTCACAGAAGAATGGCTGCCCTGCGTGCCGTTCCTGAGGATATTCTGCTTCACCTTCGCCTTTTACCCGATACACACTGCCAATCTCAACGCGATCAAGGCGATGGGGCGCAGCGACCTTTTCCTGCTGCTTGAAATCATCAAGAAAGCCGTTGGTCTGGCGGCTATATTATCGACCATGTGGATCAGCGTCATGGCAATGGCATACAGCCTGTTTTTCACCTCGATATTCAGCCAGATTATCAATGCCGCGCCCAATAAGAAGCTGCTTGGCTACAGCTATCTCAGCCAGCTCAGGGATATGGCGCCTCAGATCGGCGTATCGCTGGCAATGGGCGCTATTGTGTTCAGCGTGCAGTTTCTGGGTCTCGGAGATGTCGCCACGCTTGCCATCCAGATACCCCTTGGAATGCTCTCATACTGGGCAATGTCCAGAGCCTTCCGGGTGGAGAGTTACACCTATGTGATCGGCACGGTGAAGGAATATCTTGGCAAATCAAAGGAGAACTGAGCAGATGGAACCGCTCATAAGCGTGATAATTCCGATATATCGCATAGAAAGATATATCGGACTGTGCATAGAGAGCATTCTCGACCAGACATACAAAAATTTAGAGGTCATTCTGGTGGATGACGGTTCGCCCGACCGCTGCCCCGAATTGTGCGACCTTTACGCCTCCAAGGACAGCCGCATTACGGTGATACACAAGCCGAACGGCGGACTTGTCTCGGCGCGCAAGGCAGGCATTAAAGCCTCCCACGGGGAATACATCGGCGTGGTGGACGGCGACGACCGCATAGGCAGAGGCTTTTATATGGCGCTCTGGTCGGCGATTTCCGAGAGCGGAGCCGACGTCGCTGTAGCAGGCTTCACACGCGATCTCTTCTCCAAATCGCAGGTAATTCTCAACAATATTCCCTCGGGCGTTTACGAGGGTGAAGCGCTCACCGAACTGTATAAGAATATGCTGTCATACGGGAAGTTTCACTCCTACGGCGTGACAACCTACCTGTGGAACAAGCTCTTCCGGCGGGACCGCATTCTCCCGTACCAGCTCGGCGTGGACGAAGGCATTTCCATCGGCGAGGACGCCGCGGCGGTATATCCCGCGCTGCTCGGATGCAAAAAAATATGCATCACCGACAACTGTGCCTATCACTACCGCCAGCGTGAGGATTCCATGCTCAAACTCTCAAAGAGCTTCCGTGACGAAGCGGCTTCTCTGAGGCTTCTTTACAGATATCTGTCCGACAGATTCAAAGAATATTCTTCGGAATACCGTCTTGCAGAGCAGCTTGACGACTGGATGCTCGGCACGTTCATCATACGCTCCGGCGGAGTCTGTCCCGCCGAAGGCAATCTGCCGGAAGGATTTCCCTTCCCGGCAAGCATCGTGAATAAAAGCATTGCGGTCTGCGGGGCTGGAACCTTCGGGCAGCAGCTCGTGCGGCGCATGAAGCAGTCGGACGGATACCGCATCGTCGGCTGGTACGACGAGGATTACCGCGAATACCGCCGCTGCTGCATGGACGTCGATCCGCTGTGCGATATTGCGGCATGCGGATTCGACTATGTACTGATCGCGAAGCTCGACAGCGCTTCTGTGGAGGCTTACCGCAGGGAGCTTCTCGACCTCGGAATAAGCAATGACAAAATTCTCTCGATAGAGCCTTCCGAAGAAGCAAGGCGGCAGGCTCTCGGCATATATCTGAATGACATGTCAGGAGGCAACGGCAATTGAATATACTTGCGCAGAAAATACTCGCGGCACCTCACGGGAAAACCGCGCTCTTCTCGGCAGGACAGGCGGGATTTATCATTAAAAGCGCCTCCGGGCAGCTTCTGGGAATCGACCTTTATCTGTCGGACTGTGTGGAACGGCTGGAAGCTCATATGGGATTCAAGCGTCTGCTTCCCAGAATACTATCGCCGTACGACTTTGATTTTGACTGCCTGATCGCCACCCACCCGCATTTCGACCACTTCGACTTCGACTCCGTGCCGGAGCTGATGTCAAACGGCAGGACCCGCCTTTTTGCCTCCGTGGAATGTGAAGCGCTTGTGGACCGGCTGCAAATGACAAACGACAGAATCACCTATGTGAAGCCCGGCGATACCTGCGAATGCGGGGATTTCAGGCTGCATTTCGTCAGCTGCGACCACGGTGAAGGCGCTCCCGACGCGGTGGGCGTCATTGCGGAAGCGGACGGACGGCTGATTTACGAAGCGGGCGATACATGCCTGCGGCTCGACCGCGCGGAGGAATATCTGTCCTTCGGCGTGCCGGACGTGATGATCGCGCCCATCAACGGCGCGTTCGGCAACATGAACGAAGAGGACTGCGCGCGCTTTGCCGCCGCGCTGAGCCCCAAGCTGACCGTTCCCTGCCATTACGGAATGTTCGCGTCGCACGGCGGGAATCCCGGACTTTTCATGAAAAAAATGGAGAAAATCTGTCC
Organism: uncultured Eubacteriales bacterium; assembly: GCA_900321515.1. GTDB lineage: Bacteria > Bacillota > Clostridia > Oscillospirales > Acutalibacteraceae > RUG762. The sequence continues at coordinate 15,181 of ONWI01000154.1, forward strand.
TGAACTGCCCTATACGCTGATGACGCAGGGAGAAGCAATTATTATCTGACCCGGAGGGAACGAAATGAGAATGGATCTGAACGGAAAAAAACTGCTTATAATGGGGGCAAATCCCGAAACGGTTCCGTTGGTAGAGCTTGCCAATGAGATGGGAATCAAAACATATGTCACCAGCAATCGCCCCGACGATCCCGCAAAAAAATACGCTTACAAAAGCTGCGACGTGGACGGAATGGATGTGACGGGACTTGTGGCGCTGGCGCGCCGCGAAAAAATCGACGGCGTTCTGGTGGGCGTCGCCGACATACTCGTACCCGCTTACTGCAAGGTCTGCGAGACGCTGGGGTTCCACTGCTACGCGTCGCGGGAAATAGTGGACGTATTCTCCTACAAGGACGTGTTCAAGGCAACCTGCGAGCGCTACGGCATACACGGCATCCCGGAATATTCCCTTGACGCGGAGCTGCGCCGCGAGGATCTCGACAGGATTAAATACCCCGTCATGGTCAAGCCGGTGGACAGCTGCAGCGGCATGGGAATGACCGTCTGCTTCCGTGAAGACGAACTTCCGGCGGCTGTGCGGAAGGCGCTCGACGCTTCAAAAGTAAAAAGATTCATCGTGGAAAGATACATGCAGTGCGAGGATATGGGCATGTATTACACATTCAAGGACGGCTATTGCAGCGCCTCCTGCATTTACGACCGCTACACCACCGACGAACAGTCCGGACTCAGCCGCGTCTGTTTAGGCGGCACATACCCCTCCAGGCACATCGGCAGATACTTTGAACACATGCATGACAACGCATGCCGCATGTTCCGTGACATCGGCATAAAGAACGGAGTTCTGATGCTCTCGGCGTTCTACGAGGACGGGGAATTTTATGTCTACGACACCGGATTCAGACTGCAGGGCGAGGCGCCCCACCTCCTGATGAAGGCTGTCCACGGCTTTGACCAGCGCGAAATGCTGATTCATTTTGCCCTGACCGGTTCGGAGGGAGACGTCGATCTTTCCGCGGAGGACGACCCCTGCTTCCGGGGCATGTGGGCGGCAACCCTGTGGGTGCTGCTCAGAGAAGGGCGCATCTCAAAAATCGAGGGACTTTCGGATATCGCAGGCGACAGGCGCGTTGTCGCCAATATCCAGCGGCTTTATGAGGGCGATACGGTCCTGGGCGAATGGATCGGCACGGAAAAACAGGTCATGACCCGTCTCTATCTCGTCTGTGACAGCAAGCGGGAGCTTGCCGCCGCCCTTAAACAATACATGGCTGAGATAAAGGTATACGACACCGGGGGAAATTCAATGGCGCTCCGCGGATTCGACGTGGACGGCGCACTGGAGCTGAATCAATGAGCGAAATGAAATTATCAGGCAAGGTAATAGTGGTCTCCGGCGGCACAAAAGGCGTGGGCAGAGCCGCCTCGGAGGAATTTGCCCGTCAGGGCGCCAAGGTGGTCATAGGTGGGCGAGACGAGGCTTCCGCCCGCAAAGCCATCGAATTCATGCGCGAGTGCGGCAGCGACGGGCTGTTTGTTCACACTGACCTTGAAAAAGTGGAGGATTGCCGCGCGCTTTTCCGCAAAGGGCATGAAGCCTTCGGCAGAATCGACGGATTTTTCAACTATGCCGGGGTAACGCCGGTCTCGCCGCTCGACAGCTGCGACGAGGAAACCTTTGACAGGGTGATGGATATCAATTTCAAGGCCTGCTTCTTCTGCTGCCAGGAGGCAGTAGGATACATGCGCCGGAACGGCGGCGGTTCGATAGTTCTTACCGGTTCGGCACACGCGTGGGGCGGTCAGAAGGACAGAGCCGCCTACGCCTGTTCCAAGGGCGTGCTGCTCACGCTTATGGAACACATCTCCCACAACTACGCCGCCGAACACATCCGCTGCAATTATCTGACGCTCGGCTGGACTCCCACCGAAGGCGAAATCAGTCTGCGCCGTTCGCAGGGGATGTCCGAAGCGGAGCTTCGCAGACAGGCGTCCGGCATACTTCCGATGGGCAGAATGCTCGAGTATGCCGACTATCTCGACGGGCTGGTCTACATGATGTCCGATGCCTCGCGCATGATGACAGGCAGCACATTCAGAATAACGGCAGGAGAATATATATGACAGAATGTGAGAGAATCGCGGCAAAGGGGATTTTGCCGGAGGGCTTTTTTGAGCCGGAGACCCTTTGCGGCTTTTACGTTGACGAAAAAATGAAGAAGGTCTGGGCCATCGAGCTTGACCTGCTCTATGAATTTGACAGGGTGTGCCGCAAAAACGGGCTGACATACTTCCTGATATTCGGCTCACTGCTGGGCGCGGTGAGACATCACGGCTTCATTCCGTGGGACGATGACATGGACGTCATCATGCCCCGCGCCGATTACGAGAAATTCCTCACACTGGGCAGCGAATTCAGGACTCCGTATTTCCTTCAGACATGCCGCACGGACCCTGGCTTTTACTACGCCCACGCCAAGCTGAGAAATTCCGACACAGCGGCAATCGACTATCCGTTTATCTATCAGGGATTCAATTTAGGGTGCTTTATCGACGTGCTTCCTCTGGACAACTTCGACCCCGAAAACGGCGCCGCGGACTTTGAGGAAATCAACCGCCTCATTCTGGAAAATTCCGTGGCGATGCGGCTCACGCATCCCGCTCTTTCCGAAAGGGACAGGGAACGGGTGCGCCGGCACAGCGGCATAGAGCCGATGAAGGCTTTTGAAAGAATCGACTGTCTTTCCAAAAAATCCAATGAGAAATACACGGGATATGTCTCCATACTGGCTGCCACCACCTACGGAATGAAAAAGGACGTCTTTCCCGCCGAGAGCTTTTCACAGGCAGTTCCGTGCAGTTTCAACGGAATCGAGACGTTTATTCCCTGCGGATACGACACCGTGCTGTCCACGACATACGGCGATTACATGGAGCTTCCGCCCGTGGAAAAGCGCGGTGTGTGGCACGGCAATCTCGTATTCTATCCGGATATTTCCTATAAGCAAGCGCTAAACAACATGAATCTTGACATTCAGTAAGGAGCAGATTATGGAGAAAAAAATACTTGTCACCCGCTCCTCCATGCCGGGATTTGAGGAATACTGCGAGGAGATCAGGGAACTGTGGGACAGCAGATGGATTACCAACAACGGCGCGAAGCACCGTCTGCTCGAGCAGCGGTTAAAGGAATATCTCAACACTCCCAATATTACGCTCTTTACCAACGGACATCTCGCGCTTGAAAACGTGATAGAAGCAATGGAGCTTCCAAAAGGCGGCGAAGTGATAACCACCCCATTCACCTTTGCGTCCACCACGCACGCCATCGTGCGCAGCGGACTCACGCCGGTATTCTGCGACATCAAGCGCAGCGATTACACCATTGACGAAAATCTCATCGAAGGACTCATAACCGATAAAACCTGTGCCATTCTCCCCGTGCACGTCTATGGCAATATCTGCAACGTGGAGGCAATACAGAGCATAGCCGAAAGACATTCGCTCAGGGTGATTTACGACGCGGCTCACTCCTTCGGAGTGACATACAGGGGCGTTTCCACGGCGAATTTCGGAGACGCGTCCATGTTCAGCTTTCACGCGACCAAGGTATTCCACACGATAGAGGGCGGCGCGGTGTGCTGCCGCGATGAAAAACTCGCAAAAAAACTCGGATATATCAAAAATTTCGGCATTGACGGCCCCGAAAGCACGCCTTACATAGGCGGCAACGCGAAAATGAACGAATTTCAGGCGGCAATGGGCATCTGCAACCTCCGCCGCCTGAGCGACGAAATATCCGGGCGAAAAGCCGTGACGGAGCGCTACATTTCAAGACTTTCCGGCGGGAACGGAATCATACTCTGCCACGACCCGCCTTTTGTGAATAAGAATTACGCATACTTCCCCGTTGCCTTTGAGCCGGAATCTTTCGGGGCGGACAGGAACCGCGTGTTTGACGCGCTGGCGGAACATAACATCGGGGCAAGAAAGTATTTCTATCCGCTCACAAGCGCGTTTGAATGTTACACCGGACAATTCGCCCCGGAAAGTACTCCTGTTGCGCTTGACGTCAGCCGGAAGGTGCTGACGCTGCCTTTGTATGCCGATCTCGGCATGGAGGACGCGGACAGGATATGTGATATCATACTCAGCTGCAAATCATCCATCTAAGGAGGACTTCAAAATGAAAGGAATCATATTGGCGGGAGGCTCAGGCACGAGGCTCTATCCGCTCACAAAAGTCACATCGAAGCAGCTGCTTCCGGTGTACGACAAGCCGATGATATACTATCCGCTTTCAACGCTCATGCTGGCGGGAATAAGGGATATACTCATCATCTCCACCCCATCCGACACGCCGAGATTCGAGGAACTGCTCGGCGACGGCAGCGATCTTGGCATCAGGCTCTCCTACGCGGTTCAGCCGAGTCCCGACGGACTCGCGCAGGCGTTCATCATAGGCGAGCAATTCATCTCGGACGATTCCTGCGCCATGATTCTGGGCGATAATATCTTTTACGGCGGCTGGTTCAGAAAGAACCTTCAGGAAGCTGTCAAAAACGCCGAAAACGGCAAGGCTACAATATTCGGCTATTATGTGCAGGACCCGGAACGGTTCGGCATTGTGGAATTCGACAAGAAGAAGAACGTCATCTCCGTCGAGGAGAAGCCTTCGCAGCCCAAATCGAATTACGCCATCACCGGGCTGTATTTTTATCCCAGGGGCGCCAGCGCCATGGCAAAGCAGGTCAGACCTTCCCGCAGGGGTGAGCTTGAAATCACCGACATGAATCAGCTCTACCTCGATCAGGACAACCTGAAGGTGCAGATTCTCGGCAGAGGCTTCGCGTGGCTGGACACCGGCACTATGGAGAGCCTTATGGACGCGGCGTCGTTCATTCGCACGGTTCAGTGCAGACAGGGCGTGGTTATTTCTTCGCCCGAGGAAATAGCCTATTATGAAAAATGGATTACAAAAGAACAACTGCTGCATTCCGCCGAAATGTACGGCAAATCTCCCTACGGTCAACACCTGCGGAGAGTGGCAGACGGCTTGTTCTCGTATTGAGGTGAATATAAATGACTGTTTTGGTTACAGGCGGCGCGGGATTCATCGGCGCGAATTTTATCTTTTACATGCTGCGGGAACATCCGGATTACCGCATTGTCTGCATAGACAAACTGACCTACGCCGGCAATCTCTCTACATTGAAGCCCGTCGAGTCAAACGGGAATTTCCGCTTTGAAAGGCTCGACATCTGCGACCGTCAGGGAATTTACAGGCTCTTTCAAGAGGAAAAGCCGGATATTGTGGTCAACTTCGCCGCGGAGAGCCATGTGGACAGAAGCATAGACGACCCTTCTGTCTTTTTACAGACCAATATCATCGGCACGAGCGTGCTCATGGACGCCTGCCGTGAATACGGAATCAAAAGGTTCCATCAGGTCGGCACCGACGAGGTGTACGGCGATCTGCCGCTGGACAGACCCGATCTGTTCTTTACCGAGCAGACCCCGCTTCGGGCAAGTTCCCCCTACAGTTCGTCAAAGGCAAGCGCGGACATGATTGCCATGGCGTACCACAGGACTTACGGACTTCCGGTGACTATTTCGCGCTGCTCGAACAACTACGGCCCCTATCAGTTCCCCGAGAAGCTGATTCCCCTGATGATTGCCAACGCGCTGGCGGACAAGCCGCTTCCGGTCTACGGCGACGGTCTGAATGTGCGCGACTGGCTGTATGTGGAGGATCACTGCCGGGCGATAGACCTCATTCTTCACAACGGCAGACCCGGCGAGGTCTATAACGTCGGCGGACACAACGAAATGAGCAACATCAGCATAGTCCGTCTGATACTCGGCGAACTCGGCAAGCCTGAAAGCCTGATTACATACGTCACCGACCGCAAGGGACACGACAGACGCTATGCCATCGACCCCGCAAAGATTCATGCGGAGCTGGGCTGGCTGCCGGAGACGAAATTCGCGGACGGCATTAAAAAAACGGTCAGGTGGTATCTCGACAACAGGGAATGGTGGGAGACCATTATTTCAGGCGAATACAGAAATTACTACGAAAAAATGTACGGAAACAGATAATTGCTTTCCACGCGTTCTGCGCGAAAAAAAAAGCGGCATGGCACACTGCTTCGTGTCATGCCGCCTTCTTTTTTTGTGTCCGGCAGTTTCTCCCCGCCGGGGGAAGAATGGAGTCCGTCCCGCGTTCTTTTGTATGTTTCAGCTTTCCAGCGCCGCGAAGAACATCTCATACGCGTCGTCCCAGCCGTCGGGACCTTCCACGCCGCCGCCGTTGACGCTGCGGAGCATGGCTGCGTTGAATTCCTCTCCCATAGTGAAAAGCTCACCCACTGTGACGGGATAGCCCAGCGACGTCGCGCATTCACAGAAGGCTGCCGAAGGGTCGGCTGCTTTTCTGGTGGCAAGCAGGGCGGATTTTATGCCCTCGTCGTGCATGGCGGCGACGAGCAGGTTATTCAGGGTTTCATTCATATGTATCATTCCTTTTTTAGAGATGCCAGCCAGACGAGTGTGAAGAGATTCGTCAGCAGGCTCTTATTTCTGAAAGACTGATGAACACAGCCTCCCTTGTCTATTATTGTATCACGGCGGGAAGCGGATTTCCATATTTTTGAGTGGAAATAAATTGAAATTTGTGTGAGCAAGATGTATAATGTACCCGTATTATTCCATAAAGGAAGTGCTAACCATATGCTCAATGTGAATATTATATGTGTAGGCAGTCTGAAGGAATCCTACTGGCGCGAAGCCTGCGCTGAATACGCCAAGCGGCTGGGCGGATTCTGTAAATTCTGCATCACTGAGGTCAGCGAAAGCCGGCTGCCGAAGTCGTATTCCGAGGCGGATATCGCAAAGGTCATCGAGAACGAGGGGAAAAGCATTCTCTCAAGAATCGGTTACGGCAGCTTCGTCATCGCCATGTGCATCGAAGGGCGGGAGATGGATTCGCCTCAATTGGCGGCAAGGCTGGAACAAACCGCCCTTTGCGGCAAAAGCCGGATTGATTTCGTCATAGGCGGCTCCTACGGACTGAGCGATGAGGTCAAGCGGAGAGCCGATCTGCGACTCTCCATGTCGCCTATGACGTTCCCGCACCAGCTTGCCCGCGTCATGCTCTGCGAACAGATCTACCGGGCGTTCTCCATCAATGCCGACACCAAATATCACAAGTAATCATCTCACTGTGGTGAACATCCAGTATATTATCCCATAGATTACAGATGCGGATATGCCGAAAACCAGCACGGGACCGGCTATTTTGAACATATTCGCCCCCACGCCGAAGACATGTCCTTCCGACTTGAATTCGATTGCGGGGGAAACTATTGCGTTGGAAAAGCCCGTGATAGGCACAAGCGTGCCGGCTCCGGCGAATTTGGCTATTTTTGCGAAGAGTCCCAGAGCGGTCAGCACCGCGGCAAGCGCTATCAGCGCGATGGAGGCGGCGGTCTTGGACGTGTCCTCCGCAAATCCCAGACGGAGCATCGAATCCGTCACCAGCTGTCCCAGACAGCATATCGCCCCTCCCGTGACGAATGCAAACGCGCAGTCCCTCAGCAGCGGCGAAGGCGGCACCGCCTGACGGCTCATCTTTTCATATTCCTTCGGCGAAATCTTTATGCCAGACATAAGACGCTCATATCCTTTCATTCAGCGGATTCAGGTGGACTGTAAAACCTGAAAACGAGGCAATTCCCGGCTCCCGACAGAGTAAGCCGACCGTGTGAATTCAGATAGCGCCACGTTGCGGCAGTCGTTTTTTGATTTTACAATCGCCTACAAGTTATTATCTCCCAAACGCGTTAATATATTTGTAAATATGTTATAAAATTCAAAAAAAAATTGTGCGTCGTGTGAAAATGCTGCTTTAGCGCTTTACAAATAAAAATGCTTGTTGTATAATTACTGTGTCTAACCAGTGTAAGACCGTTCAGGCTTATTTAAATCACGAAGGGAGCCAGTTACTATGGCATGTACAAATGAAGAAATGAAGCTCTATCAGACTTGGGTCAGCAAAGCCGACGCCGAGGATATTCTCTCCGAGCTTAAGGCCGTGGAGGGCAATGACGACGAGATAAGCGACAGATTTTACCGTTACCTTGAATTCGGCACCGGCGGACTCAGAGGCGTTATCGGCGCCGGTACCAACAGAATGAATATATACACCGTCAGCATGGCCGCACAGGCGCTTGCCGACTATCTCGCCCAAAAGGGCGGTTCTCACGCCGTAGCCATCGGCTACGATTCCCGCAACAAGTCAACCGACTTTGCCAAATGCGCCGCTGCCACGCTCGCTTCCAACGGCGTAAAGGTACATATCTTCCCCGAACTTGAACCCACTCCCGTGCTGAGCTACGCCGTGCGCGAACTGAACTGCTCGGCAGGTATCGTCATCACCGCCAGCCATAATCCCTCGATGTACAACGGCTTCAAGTGCTACGGCGGCGACGGATGCCAGATGACCGACGGCGCGGCCGGCGAGGTCTATGCGTTCATGCAGAAGCTCGACATATTCGATGACGTCAGGCGCGGCGATTTCGACGAACTGATGGCGCAGGGCATGATCAGCTGGATTGACGGTTCGCTTGTTGAGAGCTTCCTTGACGCGGTGGAAGCATGCTCCGTCAATCCCGGACTTTGCAAGGACGCTGGACTCAAGGTGGTCTATACGCCTCTCAACGGCGCGGGCAACAAGCCTGTGCGCGCCATTCTCAAGAGAATCGGAATTGACGACGTTACCGTTGTCCCCGAGCAGGAAAACCCGGACGGCAACTTTCCCACCTGTCCCTATCCCAATCCCGAATTCCGTCAGGCATTCGAGTGTGCGCTGAAACTCGCCGAGACGGTTCAGCCCGACCTGCTGCTTGCTACCGACCCGGACAGCGACCGCGTAGGCATTGCCGTGAGGTCGGCTGACGGCTACGAGCTGATGTCCGGCAACGAAGTCGGCGCTATGATGCTCAATTACATGCTGTCCTGCCGCAAGGAGAAGGGCAATCTTCCCAAGGATCCCGTCTGCGTCAGCACGATCGTCAGCAGTGACCTCGGTACCGCCATCGCGGAGAAATACGGTTGCGAGATGCGCAGAGTGCTCACCGGCTTCAAGTATATCGGCGAAATCATCGGATGGCTGGAAGCCGACGGGGAGAAAGAGCGCTTCATCATGGGCTACGAGGAGAGCTACGGCTACCTCTGCGGCACCTACGCACGCGACAAGGACGCGGTCGTCGCCTCCATGATGATCTGCGAAATGGCAGCCTACTACAAGAAGATGGGCATGTCGCTGCTCGACGTGATGAACGGAATCTATGAGGAATTCGGATACTACCGCAACCGTCTGCTCAACTACGGCTTTGAGGGCGAAGCCGGCATGAAGTTCATGAATTCCGTCATGGATAAGCTGCGCAGCAATCCTCCCTCCGAGATAGCCGGTGACAAGGTTCTCACCATCAGCGACTACAAGCTGTCTGTCAGGAAGAATATGACCGACGGCACAGAGAGCGAAATCAATCTCCCCAAGAGCAACGTCCTTTCCTACAAGCTGGAAAACGGCGGATCCTTTATCGTCCGTCCCTCCGGCACAGAGCCTAAGATCAAGGTCTATACCGCCGCCGTCGGCACATTTGAATCCGCCGAGGCGAAACTGGACGAATTTGAAAAGGACGCAAACGCCATCATGGGCAAATAAGCATTTTCTGTTCAGTCTCTCTGCGCGTGCGGATTGAGCTGTCGGATTAAACATCCACTTGCACATGCAGGATATATCATTTATCCCGCATGTGCATTTTTCTTTGTATATTTTGATAGACCAATAAGAATTGTAAAAATTTTTCAATTATTATTATACGGGTTTATTTTTTTACATCTATATGCTATAATGAAAGATAAACAATAATGGGAAAGCGCCGACGAGGCGTTTTTCGGCGGGCAAGGTGAATAATACATATGAAAAACAGCACTGTCATCAAACTCAGTCCATACTTCAAGGAACTTATCTGGGGCGGAACCAAGCTCCGTTCATACTTCGGATATGACACCCCTGAGCAGAATACAGCCGAGGCTCTGGTGCTCTCCTGCCGGGAGAACGCCGAGTGCGTGGACTCAAACGGCACGCCGCTTTCGGAAATCTACGCCTCCCGCCCCGAATTTTTCGGCTCCAACTGCGCCAAATACGACAGGTTTCCTCTGCTCATCAAGCTGATAGATACCATGGACGACATATCGGTGCAGGTGCATCCCGACGACGAATACGCAGCGAGCGTATCGGATGACTGGGGCAAGGCGCAGCTCTGGTACGTCATCGACTGCGAACCCGGCGCTTACCTCATCTGCGGCTTCAACGACGAGATCAACATAGAGGATTTCCGCAGGAGAATAGAGGACGATACCCTGATCTCCGCCGTCAACACATATGAAGTGCGCAAGGGCAACACATTCTATATAGAGCCCGGCACACTGCACGCCATAGGCAAGGATATTCTGATCGCCGAAATAGGCCAGAATTCCGAGCTTTCATACCGCGTCTACGACTACTGCCGTGTGGATGAGAACGGCGAAAGCCGCCCGCTCAATATCCAGCAGGCGCTCGACGTGACCATCACCGCGCCGCCCACCGTGCCGGCAGGCGTGATGGTTCCCAGAGCCGAAATCGACGGTCACTACGAAACGCTGCTCGGCAGGAGCGAATATTTCGCTTCGTCCCTCTGGGAGGTCGAAGGCAGCGCGAGTATAAGCGCGCCGGACGAATCCTTTGTTTCGGTGCTGATGATCGAGGGCACGATGAGGATTGAGGGTCTGGACGTCACCGCCCGCAAGGGGGATTCGGTACTCATAGCCGCCGGGAGCAAGGACGTATCGCTCACCGGCACAGGCAGATTCATCGCCACGGTGGTGGAATAAATGCCGCTTCACGTTCATTCACAGTAAAGGAAGAATAAAATGGCAAAAGGCTCAATGATTAAAAGACTCGCGGCGCTCGCAATGACTTTAGCGCTGTTCATCTGCGCGGCTGCGACGGCACATGCCGCGCAGTCGGAGTACGGCGATATAGACCGGCTGTATTCGCGCGACGGCAACGAGAGCATATATATATCCGAAAGCAAATATCTTTACAATTTCAAGGGCGATTATCCCGGAGTGACTGTCTGCGGATATGCGGGCGATTCCAAGGACCTGAAAATTCCCCTTATAATAAACGGCAGGGAAGTTACCGCCATAGACAATGATTCCTTTGTCGGCGACGAGCGCATAGAGTCTGTGACCTTTACGGGCAACATCAAAACCATAGGTAAAAACTGCTTCAACGGCTGCACCAACCTGCGGACAGTCAATCTGTCTTCGGGCGTCAGCGAATTCAATCAGGTATTCTGTGACTGTACCGCGCTGGAAAGCATGGTTTTTCCTCAGGGCGTGCACTCCATTCAGGACAGCTTCAAGAACTGCACGTCTCTGAGCTACATCAAATTTGCCCGCAGCGTCACGAGCATAGGCGAATACAGCTTCACCGGCTGCCATTCGCTCAGAAAGATAGACTGGCTCGGCGGAATTGTCAGGCTCGGCAATGCCTTCGACGGCTGCACCTCGCTGCAATCGGTGACCATCCCGGAGGGAGTGGTTCTGATCGACGGGGCGTTCGACGGCTGCACGGCTCTCAATGAGGTTACATTCCCTCAGACACTGCTGTATATCACGGGCGGCTTCACCAACTGTTCCTCGCTGACCAAAATAGAGCTGCCAGAAAAGCTGCTCTTTGTCAACGAAGCCTTCAACAACTGCGAAAGCCTTTCAAGGCTTAAATACAGCGAAGCCACAGCCATAAGCGATACCGCGTTTCTCCGATGTCCAAAACTGACCATCGAAAAGGATAACCGCTTCATTCTCACACTGCTTGGGTGGTTGGGAATAATAGCGGTAATGATTCTTGCCGGTTATGTCACATTCCGTGTGCTGACCCGTATGGCTGACAATCTCTCGCGTCAGCCGTAATCATCGATATTTCGTAGACAAAAAGCTCTCTCCGACAGCTTCCTGCCACAGACAGGAGCACAAAGCGGAGAGAGCTTTTTTCATTGGCTTATATCTCATATTTCTCAATGGTTCTGACGAGGGAGCCGATTCCCTTTTCGGCTAAATTGATAAAGGAGAGCACGCTGTCGCTCCAGCCGGCAATGAGGTTGAATCTTTCGCCACAGAACTGCTGTGTGCCGTATCCCTGCATATCGACGCCGTGTACCCAGAATTTCCTGTTGTACTTTGCGCGGTACTGATCGACCATGCCCTGCACGGTTTTGTACAAACCGCCATAGGAATCATTGCATTCGTTGTCGCTGAAGTAAATAACGCGGTCAAAGGGCTTAATATCCCGGCTGCCGTCTTCGTTGAGGGCAAAGACCATGGGCAGATCCATCTCTGTGCAGCCGCCATGGAAACGGTTGTTTTTACAGATTTCCAGAATAGAGTCAAATCTGCCATAATGCTTTATGACATATCCTTTTCTGTCTTCAAAAGACCAGGAATTTGCCGAGTCGAAATAGCAGACAGTTGCGTCCTCGCAGATATGGCTCGCCATAGCGCCGAGGAGCGATGCGATGTCGCAGCAGCGAACTTCGCTTTTTTGGGAAATGCGGGAGTTCATGGAGGCGGAAACGTCAATGGCAATAAGCGTTCTGCCGAAAATGCGCTCAATGGTTTCCACGGACACTTCCAGCGCCTTTTCAAGCGCGCGGTGAATGTCGCCGGTCATCATATTCTGATCGGAAAGGGTGAGATACGCGCTGTAGAAGCGGAAAGGAAGCTGTCTGCTCTTCCTGACGCGTTCGGGGTCGGCGATGATTTCCAGCACGGGGGCGATGTCGGCTCCGCTGTTTATGATGTTGCGCAGGTTGCGGAGCAACGCCATATATCCCACCTTGCCGGAGGAAATGAGGGCATTCCATGTCTCTTTGTTATTGCCCTTTTGAGAAAGCTCTGTCTCCCATGTGTAGGGCGTTTCGAGGGTATCGTCCAGCACCTTTCTGAAAAGTGCTTCGGTCTTCGCGTCCCTGGGAACGGGGTGGGTAATTCTCAGCACGTCGCGGAGCTTTACCGCGCCGCCGCGGTTGTATTTGGCGAGCTGGTACTCGTCGAAATTCTGCATCACGCAGGCGAGCTCACGCTTCAGGGCATTCGGGAAGGGCTTGCCGTACATCCGCTTGTAGCAGGCGAGAATTTCGGTCATGTCGTCGGGACGTATGACGATATTCCTCACCGTCCGGCGGGTGTATTCGTGTGCTTCGCGTGCGATGACGCAACAGAGCACATGGCTGACCGAGCGGAGATTATTATCGTTGCGGGCGTAGCACGCCAGCCGGCAGAGAAACGCAGGGTCGTAATGAGCGCATTCGGTTGCCAGCAAAACAATGTCGCCATCGGTGGAGCCGTAGAATTTCGGCTCTCCGAACATTGTGGTAAGAACGGCGGAGACAAGCCTCTCCTTCCGCTCCATTGAATACGCGGGGAAACCGT
>ONWI01000073.1 GCA_900321515.1 uncultured Eubacteriales bacterium
CGCTGCCTTTGGCAGCTGGCATCTCTTTCCGCCATATTTTGCCCAAATCCTCGTTAATACACAAAGTATTGCCTGCGGTTTTGGCTTCATATGGCAAAAAATCTGGCTGCGCCATCCGTACACGCGGAGATCCGTCAGCAGGCTCTAAGAATCAATTACACTCAAAAAAACCGTCCCGGCTGTATCATCCTGTGATATCCGCCCGGACGGTTTTTGTATGGAGTTATAGGAAATTATCATACTGCGCCAGCATTCCGCTCAGCGTAGATCTTACCTTGTCGGCAAGCTCAGGCGGATACACCGCCCGCACACCTCCGCGCTGCGCCAGAATCCAGCTCACCAGTCCTTCTGATACCACTGCCTTGACGCGGACCGTGAAGAATCTGTCGTCACAGGCTTCACAGGTGATATCCTGCCCGAAGCGGTCTATCAGATGTTCCAGACATTCACTGCTGCATCGAAGATAAACGTAATCCTCATAGCTTCCGGCATACATTCCGAAAACGCCGCCTAAATAATCATTCTCGTCAAAAATCTCGTCGTAGCGGCTGAACTGGCTCAGCGGCCGCGAGGATTCCGACAGAACGTCCACCTGCCTTATGCGGTCAATGCGGTAATGGGAAAAATTGTCATATTTGTCATAATTAGCCACCAGATAATATTTGCCGTCGTTCCATATCAGCGCGTAGGGGCTGACGGTAAATTCGTGTGATTTCTGAGAAACTATCCTGCCGCCGCGAATCATATGGCGATAGTAGGAAAAATGCACCTTCCGCTTATTCTGAATGGCGTAATGCAGGCTGTCAATAGTGTAAAAAATACCCTCGTTGCGATTCTTCGGGCGGCCTGCGATTCCCTTTATCCGGTCCAGCTCGCTGCCCTGATAGATGCTTGTCAGGTGCCGGAGCTTGTCAATCATCTCATCGGTTTTCTTTTCCGTGATGAATTCGGAGGATTTTATTGAATCAACCAGCAGCCGCAGTTCGGGCATTTCAAAGAGCCTTCGTCCCCAGAAATATCCCTGAGGATATGTTGACTGCAAAATATCGAATCCGAAATCCACCAGCGATTCCACATCGCGGTAGATAGCCTTGCGTTCGCACTGTATCCCCTTAGCGGCGAGAATCTCAATGAGCTGCGGCGCACTGAGCGGATGGGATTCGTCCGTCTGCTCATAGAGTATCTGAAGGAGCGCAAGAAATTTCTGCTTCTGACTGCCCGCCATGCGGTCCGCCTCCTATCTCGGAATAACAAAACACCCACCGTACCGCCATAGAACATGCACCGTACAGTGGGTATAATGTGAAAGGTTTAAGTAGATCAGACAGCTCTGGTAACCTTGCCGGAACGAAGGCAGCGGGTACATGCGTGTACTCTCTTGGGAGTTCCGTTGACAATAGCCTTAACGCGTCTGACGTTGGGCTTCCATGTTCTGTTGCTTCTTCTGTGTGAGTGAGAAACCTTAATGCCGAAGGAAACTTCCTTGCCGCAAAAATCACACTTTGCCATGCAAATGCACCTCCTAATAAATGCCGCCCCTAAGGGTGAATCCATGATAACCGACCCGGACCGAGCCGCGCCGTTTTTGCCTTTTGTAATCAGCACTAAATAATAATATAATTTATTTCGCGCCAAATGTCAAGAGATTTTTTTCAAAAAAACAATAATATGCTTTCATTTTCCGATCAATTGCTAACAATATTTAAATATAACATGAATATTCGCCAAAAGCTGTAGACAAAATCATTTTTGAGGTGTATAATTAGTGCTGTTGCAGCGGAGACATTAATATTTTCCGCGATTATATGCGGCATGTCGCATATTGTTTATTCACTTTACTATCAAGCGAAGGGTATGATAATTCCATGAAATTCATGAAAAAAGCGGCTGCGCTTATTGTTGCCGCTTCTCTCGCAGTATCGCTTACCGCCTGCGGCACCGACGTCAGCTGGGCTTCCAAGATCGGCAAGGATACCACCGTGCCAATCGGCATGTATATCTACACGCAGGCAGCGGGCTTCCGCACATACGCTCAGGGCGGCCTGCTCAGCACTTCTTCCAAACTCGCGGATCAGACCATCCAAGTTTCCGGCTCCGATAAAAAAGCTTCCGAATACCTTGACAAAGAGTCTGTCAAGACAATAAAAGCCTACACGGGCGCGCTCATTATGGCTAAAGAAATGGAGATTGAGCTTTCCGAGGAAGAGCTGAAATCAGCCGATACTTCCGCAAAGGAACAGTATGAAACAGATAAAGAGGTCTACGAAAAAAACGGCGTCGCCCAAAGCTCTATCACAGAGTACTACAAGAGCCTCACTCTCCAGAATAATCTCTTCAACGCCATATACGGCAAAGAAGGCACAAATCCTATCTCCGACAAAGAGCTTAAGCAGTATATCAAGGACAACTACGCAACCATCAGTTACATTCAGCAGTACTATTACACCGACGACGGCAGCATCATGAGCGAGGACGCCAAGGCCAAGGTCAAGAAGCAGTATGAGAAAATCAAGAGCCAGACCGAGAGCGGAAAGATCAAATTCACCGACAAGTGCAAGGAATTTGAAAAGAACGCCACCAGCTACAAGAGCGGCTCGACAAAATACACCACCTTGTGGGATGTCACGTCGGAGGACGGCAAAAAGATAATGAATCTCAAAGAAGGGCAGCTGACATTCCTTGAGACGGAATCCGCCATCGTTCTGCTGCAAAAGCAAAAGATAGACTACAACGACGCCGGTCTTAAGAGCAGCCGTGAAACCATCCTGATCCGCTACAAATTCGATGAGTTCACCAAGGATCTCATAGCAAAAGCGGAGGGCGACAAGAGCGTGAGCTTCAACCAGGCGGCGTTTGACAAATTCGGCTCTTCCACACGCGATTTCAGCAATCTCTCCATTCCCTCCAATTACTATTAATCCAACCAAGCGCTTCGCCGCCGTGCAGGGCAATCTCACGAGCAGCGGGGCGCTTTTGCGAAATACCGCCATCATAAAGCGGCGCGCAAGCGCATAAACTATATAAAATACGGAAAGGAAAATGCCATTATGTTCACCAAAATCGACCCGAAAGAGCTTGACTTCAACCCGTTCGGAAAAATCGGAGAAAGCTGGATGCTGATAACGGCGGGAGACAGCGAAAAATCCAACACAATGACCGCCAGCTGGGGCGGCGCCGGAGTACTGTGGAACAAGAACGTCGTCACATGCTATGTCCGTCCCCAGAGGTACACAAAGGAATTCATCGACAAAGAGGACTATTTTTCCGTGAGCTTCTTCCCGGAGGAATACCGCAAGCAGCTTGTCTACTGCGGCAGAGTCAGCGGCAGGGACGAGGACAAGATCACCGGCTCCGGACTTACCCTGCTCAATGACATGCCCGCCCCCTACTTCAGTGAGGCGGAAACAGTGCTTATCTGCAAAAAAATCTATGTCGGGGAAATAAAGCCCGAGGGAATTGTATATCCTGAGCTTGACTCGGCAAATTATCCCGCGAAGGATTACCACATCGTCTACATCGGCGAGATAACCGAAGCGCTGAAAAAGTAGAATAAATAATCATTCTTTTATAACCCCAAACAGCCGGCTGCCGCATTCTTTTGGAATGTCGGACAGCCGGCTGTTTGGGGTTGTTGTTCTATATAGGGTGAGGTGTAGTCGGTGATTTACGCAGCCGCATCCGGGAAGTCGGTCTGGGCGAAGAAGGTGTACACCGTGAAGTCGTCGTCAACAGAGTTGAACCATCTTACGCAAGCGTAAGGTCTGGTGAAGTCGATGGTTTCGGTGGACTGAATGTCCGCGAAAAGCTCCTTTACCATCGCGTCGGAATCGACCTCGACTTCTTTGATGATCGTCTCTGGTTCGTCGTCGCTGAGGTACATTGCTTTGTTCCCCGGGAAATTGAGGACAGATTCTTCCTGCTTGGCTCCTATGATGAGGATATATCTCACGTTGAGCGTCTTGCTCCTCGTGATATAAGCCACGCTCAGCTCATCCGTTCTGTAGTCCAGTTTTTTCTGCTTTTCGGCTGAGGCTTTGAATTCCTTCTGCGCGTCGGCAAATTTGGCGTTGCAGGTTTTGACAATCAGCGCGACGGTCTTGGGGAATTGCTTGCTTCTCACGGAGAGACTGTAGTCGTACCATTTTTCATACTCGTAGAGATGTCCTTCGGGATAGCCATTGATCGCAATCGTGAGGGAAGGACCGTAGTTTTCGTTGTTTTCGGTCAGATAGGACATGACTATGCCGTACTGTCCGACTTCCTTTGACTTGCTGATCAGGCTGATATCCGTGGGAGTGACCGTCTGGACGGGCGTTTCTTCCCCCTCTATGACTTCATCGCTGTTCATGCGGTAGGAAAGCTCCATGGCTTCCCTCATGAAAGCCAGCTTTTCCTCGTCGGAAAGGGCGTTGTACTCCTTGAGGAAGCTCTTGTAGATTGCTTTTGTTTCCTCGCGGGTCAGACCGTAGGCTTCATCGACCACAGCGTTCACCTGATCAGCGGAGGGGAGGGCAAGGAATTTCTTCATATATTCGCCGTTGTTGAGGAAGACGTTTTGAAGTGCCGTGATGTGTTCGTCGTCGAAGCCGATCAGACGGGTAATTCTTTTGCCGTTTTTGAGATTCAGCCGGATGGAGATCAGTTTTTTGCCGTCTCGAATCGGCGCGTTATCATAATCCATCATCGAGAATCGTCCTTGATACGCTTTTTCAAAATTATCGCCGTATCGGTCGGAGAGGTCTTTGAGCTGGGCGGTGGCGTATTCGATGATGGCGCTGTCCTTGATTTCGGTTTCATCGGTGACCCATCTGCCGAGGGTATCTCTCAGACGGAACATGACCAGCTCGTCGGGCAGAGAATCGTTGCGGACAAGGGTGAAGGACTCCACCTCGTCGGCGGTCGGCGTTGTGTTGAATTCCGCCTTGCTGTCAAAATATCCGACCGCCATGATGATCAGCGCAAGGGCAATCGGTATCGGCATCAGCATGAAAGAGCGGTGGGAATGTTTTACATCGAAGGTAAGCAGCAGCTCCAGCCCCCAGCAGCAGCCGAATATGATCAGCAGAACGATCAGCGTATTGACAATGGATTGACCGTCAATCACGATACCGCCGTCCCGAATGGACAGCGTTGCTTCGCGGAGAATCATAGCCAGCACGACCGCGACAGGCAGATAGTCGACCGTCAGCGAGATGACGTGCGCGGCTTTGTTGACAAAGGGCTGACCGGCACTGTCGCCCGTGCGGATTGTCATAAAGAACGCGGCAGCCGCCAGCATGACGCAGCCCCAGAGCAGGCAATAGCCGACGGTGGACCACGAAGCAAAAACGGCATATTCAGGCGCGAATTCTATTAATTCGCTTCCGCCGTAATCGAAAAACACGCGCCTGTAGATATGGTAAACCGGGTCGTATCCGTACAGTTCAGAGGAAGGCACCAGAAGGTGAAAACTGCTGTAAACCACGTTGTAGCCCTCCGAGAAGGCAATCTTGACGCAGGTGGAAATGACCGACAGTCCGAGGAGATTGACCAGCGCGTTGATGAGCCTGCCGGTGAGGGAAATCGCCAGCATCGCCATAGCGAACACCATGAAGACCGCCGCCAGCACGTTGCAGGCGATGAAGAGGCATACGCCGAAAATCTTCGCGTCAAACGGCATCAGGAAGAGGCAGCTCACGAGCAGGAAGGAACCCGCTCCGGCGGCAATCCACGTCAGACAGGCGGCGGCAAAATTCAGCCAGAGCGTGCCGCCCGCATGAGGCGTTGCGTAATAGAAATCGCGCGCCTTTGCCGAGCGTGTAAAGCTCGTCAGGGTGAAGGCCGCAATCACGGCGAAGATCGCGCACAGGAAAAAGACCAGCCACGCGGTGTCGGAGAAAACGATGGGCAGCTCCTGTATCAGGCTGTAGCGCAGGGGAAAGGCGCCCTTGGTGTTAAAGCTGATATTTCCGAGATATTCCCTCGCCGAACCCAGCGCCACCAGCACTGCCAGCACGATTCCACCGATTCTCAGCTGCCGCAAGCCTTCAAAATAGAGCGACTTTTTGAATTTCGGGAGGATTGCCTTATTGAAATTTTTTATCGCGTTCATTACAGTATCATTCCTTTCCATACAATAATTATCTGTTCTTGTAGATAAAGACTTCCTCAAGCGAGAGCGGGAGCACGTTCATCAGCAGAGGATTTTTCGCCTTAAGCTGACGCTCCACCTCTTCCCTGCCGTTCTCGTAGATCACGGTGGCGACTGTACCGTCGCACTTGAAATTGACTATGCCCGCGCCTTCAAATTCCACTGCGTCCTGATTGAAGGTGTCCGGAAAAGCAATCTGCACCTTGCAGAGGACGGTCTTTGCCTCGTCCAGTTCGGATTGCAGGGTGATTCTTCCCTTGTGAAGCATTGCGATGGTGTCGCACATGTCGTCCACCTCGCGCATGGAATGTGTAGCGAGTATCACGGTAAGTCCGCGGTCCGCTACCGCATCGCAGAGAATTTCCTTCATGTCGTGGCGCTTGATGACGTCCAGCCCGTCGAAGGTTTCGTCGATGAGCAGAATATCCGGCTTGGAGGCAATCGCAAGAATCAGCGCCGCCTGACGCTTCATGCCCTTGCTCATGGTGCGGATGGGCTTTTTGCGGCTGGCTTCAAATTTATCCGAAAGCTCCGCGTAGAGTTTTTCGTCAAAATCGGTCCGGCTGTTTGCACATAGCCTTGCCATGCTGTCCATATTGGAGTTGGGAATAAAATAGAGATCGTCCGGCACATAAATCAATTTATTTCTGACCTCCGGACCTTGGGAAATATCCCTGCCGTCAATCGAAATGCTGCCGCCGTCGAGTCTGTAAATTCCCGATATGGCGCGCATGAAGGTGGATTTACCCGCGCCGTTGGAGCCAACCAGACCGAATACGCTGCCGGTCTCCACCGTCAGTCCCACATTGTCCAGCGCGGTTAAATCGCCGAATTTCTTGGTCACATTAGTGGCGTTTATCATAAGGTGTTCTTCCTTTCAAATTTTCTTAAATATCAGCGCGAAGCGCTCCGAAATTATTCACCATTCATTATTCACTTAGCGAACGAACGTGAGCGCTGTATCCTCTTTCAACCGCGTCGAGCACCTCCTGCTTGGCGATTCCCGCGACGGCGAACTGCGCAGCCATCTGCTCAACGCCCTCGAGCTTATTTTCAAGCTCCGCTCGCAGCTTTTCCCTCGCGTCAGGACTCACAAAACTGCCCTTGCCCGGAACGGCGTAGATTATCCCCCGCCCCAGCAAATTGGAATAAGCCTTCTGCACTGTATTCGGGTTGGCTGCTATCTCGGTCGCCACCGAACGAACGGAAGGCATAGGCGCGTCGGATTGCATTATCCCTGCCAGGATAAACGCCTCCGTTTGGCGCACGATCTGCTCATAGACCGGCACTCCGCTGAGATTGTCTGTGGTGTACATAAATAATTTCACCTCCGAAGGTTAGTGTAATGCGCTAACTAAGTGTATTAGTTTTATTAGTACAGTTACATATTACACTCTCAATCTGAATTTGTCAAGAGGAAATTGATAAAAAAATAAAATAATTGGTGAACCGTTCAAGCCTAAACCTTCATTCCTAAAAAAAATATAAAATTCCCGCAAAAATCTTTTCTTTAGGGGATGCATGTGGTATAATACAAACAAGAACATTTCATGCATAAGGAGCTGAACTGATTGGAGAACAATAAGACAACCGCAACCAAATCGGCTTTCGTGGCAATCGTAGGCAAGCCGAACGTAGGCAAATCCTCCCTGCTGAACCGTATGCTCGGGGAAAAGATAGCCATTGTCTCGGCAAAGCCCCAGACCACCCGCAGCAAGATAATGGGCGTGATGAACGCCGGAGAACACGGAGAGACACAGCTTGTCTTCACCGATACTCCCGGAATGCACAAGCCGAAGAACAAGCTGGGCGACTATATGGTCAAGACAGTCGTTGACAGCATAGGCGACGTGGATATCTGCCTGATGGTGGTCGAGGATAGCGGCAAACTGCACGAGGCAGAGCTTGAACTGATAGAAAAGTTCAAAAAGCTGGATATACCGGTTGTACTTGCCATCAATAAGATTGACAGACTGAGCGACAAGACAAAACTGCTCGAGCGTATCTCGCTGTTTGCCGGGCTTTACGATTTTGCGGGGATTGTACCCATAAGCGCTCAGGAGGGCGACGGTCTTGAGCAGCTTATAGAAAAACTCTGCGAGATGGCGGAGGAAGGCCCGCATTTCTTCGATGACGATACGCTGACCGACCAGCCCGAAAGAGTAATTGCCGCCGAAATCATCCGTGAGAAAATGCTGTGTCTTCTCAGCGACGAGGTTCCTCACGGCACGGCCGTGGAGATAGAAAAAATGCGGGAACGCGAGAGCGGCGGCTTAATGGACATTGAGGCGACCATCTACTGCGAAAAGGAATCCCACAAAGGCATCATCATCGGCAAGGGCGGCGCCATGCTTAAAAAGATTGGAATCTCTGCCCGCGCTGACCTGGAAAAATTCCTCGAAATAAAGATTAATCTGAAGCTGTGGGTAAAAGTCACTCCCGACTGGCGCAACAAGGCAAGCGGACTCAAGCGCTTCGGCTATGTCGAGGAAAAATAGATCTGTCACAAAGTGGAATTTACAAAAATTTTTTGTAAACAATGCTGACCCGCACCTATGTTTTTTAATATTCTGTCAATGATAGTAATGAATCAAAATCATCATTGGGAGATATAAAATATATGGACAGCAGTGAAGCATGGGAGAAATTTATCGAAACAGGCAGGGTGGATTATTATCTGCTCAGCCGGGGGATAGACGTGTACGAGCAGGGATATGTCAGGCACCCGCAGGCAGTTGATTCCTCTGCGGGAAGCGAAGTCAGAGGTGAGGTACATGAATCTGACGGCATCGGGAATAGTGCTGAAAGTCAATCAATCGGGTGACAGCGACAGATTCTGCACTATCCTGACCGACACACACGGCGTTATCAGCGCGTTCGCAAAAGGCGCGAGGAACATGAAAAACAAGAATTCCACGGCGACAGCTCAGTTTGTCTACGGCAGCTACGAGCTGTTTCGCCGCAGGGATCATTACATTATCGACGAATCGCAGTACGAGGAACTCTACACCGGACTGCGTGAGGACATATTTCGGCTGTCTGTCGCACAGTATCTCTGTCAGCTGACGATGGAACTCGTTCCCGAAGAACAGCCGTCAGGCGAATATCTGCATCTGATGCGCGCGGCGCTGTGGTATCTCTCTGAGAACAGCCGTCCTCCGCTGCTGGTCAAGGCGGCAGCCGAAATGCGTATGCTGAGCATGGCGGGATATATGCCTGACCTGATCATGTGCCAAAATTGCGGCGCCTATGAGCACGATGTGATGTATTTTGCGCCGGCGACGGGCAGAATAAGCTGCGGCAGATGCGGCACAAAGCCGGGAGAATTCTCGGTAAAACTCGGCAGAGGCGCGATGACCGCCCTTCGCCACTCCGTGTATGCGGACCTCAAAAAGCTCTTCGCTTTCACGCTTAACGATGAAAGCCTGAAGCAGTTTTCCAACGCCGGTGAGGCATTTGTGTTGACCAAATTAGAAAAGAGCCTCACTACACTTGAATTTTTAAAGACTATGATGTAAAATTACATAAAGGAAATGACATACGAAAAAATACTTCGCACTGCATTGGAGCAGTCCGCAATCGATCTGAACTGTAAACCGGAGGACTTTTTGTCAGACCGGAATAAAACGGTCATCTCACAGCCACACCCGGCGGCGAGGAAATATCTTGAATTGCCGTTCTTCTGTCAGTTTGTTTCATATGGAAACAATGTTGTGGCGTCTGCGAGTGAGGAATTCGCGTCATTTGCGGAAAAATACACTAAAAAATACGGCTCGGTATACATCTTTGAAACGCCCGCCGTCCTTGAGCTTGACTGTGAACTGCAAAAATACGGACACAGGGTGTGCTTCATGGCGCAGTATTATCTGCCGGTTCCGGAGATTATCGTTCCGACGGAATGCGGATTTGAGCTGCGCGTGATGCACAAGCCGGATTTTGAAGAATATTACATTCCGCAGTTCGGCAACGCAATATGCGCCGAACACAGCGAGAGGGATGTGCTGGCAGTCGGGGCGTTCAACGGCGGTCAGCTCGCAGGTCTTGCCGGAGCATCCGCCGACTGCGAAACCATGTGGCAGATCGGCGTGGACGTTCTTCCGGAATACCGCAGGCGGGGCATTGCCTCGGCAATTACGTCAAGGCTTGCCCTTGAAATACTTCATCTTGGCAAGGTGCCGTTCTACTGCGCCGCATGGTCGAATGTCCGTTCTGCGCGCAACGCGATAAAATGCGGCTTCCGTCCGGCGTGGGTGGAGCTTACCGCCAAAAGTGAGGAGTTTGTAAACAAACTGAACGGGACTAAACAATAAATATTATTCAGGCGATTGTAAAAAGAAAAAAGAAAGCGCGCAGCGCCATAATTAGCGAGCGTATGCGAGCGTGGAGTCCAGGGGGCAATGCTCCCTGCCAGGGGAGTTTTTCGCTTGAAAAGCGAAAAACAGGGGCAGCGCCCATCGCCTCAACGGCTGCGACGTTCAATTCGCCCGGGCGCCACCGAAAAAGCACAAATCCAATATGATCTTTGCTCCGATCGGAGAAAAATCCCTTTTCTACAGATTCTCAAAGCCCCGAATCTTGTCTCTTTTTCCACTTTTGCAATCGGCTAAAAAAATAATTGTTACGGAGAAATAATGGATAATACAAACAGAGATTACAGGGTACTGGAGCTTGGCAAAGTGCTGGAAATGCTTGCGGCAAAATGCTCCTGTGCCGATACAGCCGAGGAAGCGATCAGAATTCAGCCCCAGACCGACCTCAACAGGGTACACGAAATGCTTCAGCAGACTTCCGACGCGCACATGCTGGCGGGAAGGTTCGGCACGCCCGGATTTGCCGGCACCCCGAACACCATCAACGCGCTCAGAAGGGCGCAGTCCGGCGCGGTTCTTTCGATGGAAGAACTGCTGCGGATTGCCTCGGTCATGAGAACAATACGAACACTGCGCGACTGGCGCAGCCATTGCGAAGGGGTTTCCACTTCGCTTGACGGACTGTTTATGACGCTCGCCTCCAACAACCGCCTGGAGGAAAAGATAGTCACATCAATCGACAGTCCCGAAGAAATGAATGACCGCGCGTCAGCAGAGCTTTACAACATACGCCGCAAGATCAAGACTGCCGAGATTCGCGTCCGCGAACAGCTCGACAGGATGATACGCTCGGCGACATATCAGAAATATCTTCAGGAATCGCTTGTTACAATGCGCGACGGACGCTTCGTAGTTCCTGTCAAGGCGGAATTCCGCGGTCAGGTGGCAGGTCTTGTACACGACACGTCTTCATCCGGCGCGACGGTATTCATCGAACCGATGGCTGTGGTGGAGACAAACAACGACATCAAACTCCTGAAGGGCAGAGAGCTGGAGGAAATCGAACGAATTCTCACCGCACTTTCCGGTGAATGCGGCGAGAACGCCGACATGCTCATCGCCAGCTATCACAACATGATTGAGCTTGACCTTCTTTTCGCCAAGGCAAATCTTGCCTATGACATGGACTGCTCGCTTCCAATTGTGACTGCCGACGGAGTGATCGACCTGAAAAAGGCACGTCATCCTCTGATACACAAAAATAAGGTTGTTCCCTCGGATATCCGTCTGGGCGGGGAATTCGACACACTGATGATAACAGGTCCCAACACGGGCGGCAAGACAGTCACGTTAAAGACGCTCGGACTCCTCACCGCAATGACAATGTGCGGGCTTATGATACCGGCAAGCGCAAACAGCCGGATTTCCGTGTTTGAAAACATCCTCGCCGATATTGGCGACGAACAGTCGATCGAGCAGTCGCTCTCCACATTCTCGGCGCACATGACAAATATAATCCGGATTATCAATGCCGCGGGCGAACATTCGCTGGTGCTTCTTGACGAACTTGGAGCAGGAACCGACCCCATCGAGGGCGCGGCGCTTGCAGAGTCAATCATTGAAACGCTCAGAGGCAAGGGCGCGAAAATCGCGGCGACAACCCATTACGCCGAACTTAAAAGCTATGCGCTCACGACTCCGGGAGTGGAAAACGGCAGCTGCGAATTCGACGTGCAGACCCTTCGTCCGACCTACAAACTGCTGATCGGACTGCCCGGACGTTCCAACGCCTTTGCGATATGCTCCCACCTCGGTATGCCGGAGGAAGTGGTGGAACGCGCGCAGACCTTCGTTTCGGGGGAGAATACCCGCGTGGAGGACGTTGTTGCCCAACTCAACAGCTCCCGTCAGGAGATGGAACGCAGACTGGACGAAGCCGAAAAGATACGCGCAGAGTCGGAAGCGCTCAAGTCCGAAATGCTCAGGAAAGAACACAAGCTGGAGGACGAAAAGCGCCGCGAAATCGAAAACGCCCGCCTTGAAGCCGAACGCATTGTATCGCGGGCGAAATCGGAAGCCGACGAACTGCTCAAAGAAATAGACCGACTGCGCAAGGATTACGAATCCGCCAGAATATCCGCTCTGAGCGGCGACGCCAAGGCAAGTCTGCGGGCAAGGCTGCGCAGGATAGAGGACTCCGTAAATCCGGTCGAGACCCGTTCAAACGACGGCTATGTGCTCCCTCGCGCACTGAAAATAGGCGACACGGTAGAGGTGTTCGGGCTGAACGAACGCGGCACTGTGCTGCGGCTGCCGGATAAATCCGGCAATGTGGAAGTGCAGATGGGCATCATCAAATCTCGTGTCAAGCTGGGCGAACTCCGTCTGGTCGAGGAAAGCAAGGTGACGATGAACGGTCAGAAACAGCCCAGAAAAAGCGGTACAACACATTCAATCGACAAAAAAAATGTGCAGACCGAGGTGGATGTCAGAGGCTGCACAGTTGAGGAAGGCATTCTGGAAGTTGACCGCGTCATAGATCATGCTCTCGTCATGAAACTCGGCGAGGTCCGGGTAATTCACGGCAAGGGAACGGGTGCGCTGCGAGCCGGACTTCACCAGCATTTCAGAAAGCATCCAAGCATAAAATCCTTCCGGCTCGGCGTTTACGGGGAAGGCGAAACAGGAGTCACGATACTTGAATTAAAAAAATAGGGCGCGTTAATTTGCTTCGGCACAATAATCGCCGGAACAAATCAAATATTCTTTATCAATTCTTTTTAAGAAGGAGAAATGAAAAATGGAAGAAGAAAAAACGTTGGCAATCCCTCTTGGAGGAACCACGGCAGAAGGTGACCATGTTCAGCCCACAACCGGTCCGGTAGAATCGGCATCGACAGGCTCATCGCCCGAACAGAAGAGCGGCAAGGCGACAATCGCTAACAACGGCCCCCAGCCGCTTGAAGTCAGACGGGACGGAGCCGTATCTCAGCCCGAAAAGCCGAAAAAACCCGGCGTCGTAAAGAGAGTATTTGCGGCTCTGGGCGCGCTCATTATTTTCCTGCTGGTCGTAATGGTGATAGGCGCCGGTCTGCTTTACTTCATGGCGACAAGGGATGAAATGCCCACCGCTCCCGAAATAAAAGCCGAAATGTCCGACGTCATCATTGATTCCGCGGTTGAGATGATATCCGAAAAGCAGATATCCTTCAATTCTGACGAAATCAATCTTTTCCTCAAAACGCTTGTAGAAAAATCGGCTGAAAAAACCGCCGAACACGGCATCGAAGTGGACGATCTCTTCTCGGTCGTGGCTAATGACAGGATTACGCTTTACTGCCGTATGAGATATAAAGGCATAGCTTTGCCGATCAAGGCGGTTGCCAGTCTGAGCTACGACGACCCATACATAGTGATCTCGCTGGAGAGCGCGTATGTTGGTAAGGTCAGTCTGCCCTCGGATATTCTGATCAAATATTTCGGAGAAAACGTCGTGAGCGACAACATATCAATTCACAACGGAATGATATATTACGACACCACAGAATTCAACGACAAGATCACCGAAGTCACTATCAAACAACTCGGACTCGAGGTTGACAAGAGCGATCAGAAAGAAAAGAGCTGGTGGCAAAGCGTCAAGGATTGGTTCAAGGAAAAGACCGCAGGAATTGTCAGCGATATGATTCACAACGTCAAATTCAAGAACGTAACAATCATTGACAACAACATCGTTATTTCTGTATCCTACGACAAGGCGGACAAGGAATAATATAAATAGTGCCTTTTGCGAAAAAAATCCCCCTGCGGACACATTTGCCCGCAGGGGGATTGATATTAACTTCAGCCTATCTTGCGCACAATGCACAGAGGAGTCTGCTCGTGACCCTGACCGAGAGGATTGTCCTTAAAAATTCTGGAATAATACTCGTCGGGTACGTCCTGTGAAGGCTTGCCTAAAATGTTTACACCGATGTCGTTTGCATCGACGACAATAACCTGATGACCGTCCATCGCCTCGGTGAAATTCTTGGCAGCCTCGTGCGGCTTGTCGGGAGCCATTTTGGCATAGCCGTTATACGGGGGTATCGTGCAGTCGCAGGGACCGTCGATAGCTCTCGCGGCGGGACCGAGTATATTGTAGAAAACACCGCGCTTGCCGAAAAGCTTGCCGATTCCTGATATGATGGCGGCAAAAATAATCTTGGGTCTGCCGACTGAACGGATCGCCAGCTCCATGGTTTCTGGCATTCCTAAACCGATGCCGTAGGGTGATTTATAGACAAATTTGGTGAGGAACTTTGCCAGACGTGAGGGCTTGATATCCTCGATCTTGAAAGCTCTGCCCTGGCTGATAGCGAGTATTTTTTCACTCATGTAGATCATGTCGCCTTCCTGAAGGTAGGGCTTGACCAGCTCGTTGAGCAGCGCAACAAGATCGTCGCCGCTTTTGATGATCGGCGTCTTGACAGGATAGCGCTCAAAGCTTCCGTCGTCAGTGGTTATCACAAGTTCCTTGCCCTCGTTAGGTGTAAACGGCATGTTCATTGCTGTTTCTTTAACTTCTTCGCTCATAAACATAATTCCTCTTTTCAACTTTATTGGCTGAGGCTTTGCCTTAGCGACTTTCATATTATAAGGCCTGTTTGACAAAAATGCAAGTATGCTTGTCAATATTCGCCGTTATTTCGTAAAATATCGTCGCCGGGGCGAATCTTTTAACAATAATAACTACTATTTCCGGCGAGAACCGACAAAAACGTCTACCTTTTCTTTTTAAAGATGGTACCCACAACCTTGGGGCCGGCATTGACCGCGATCGCGGCGCCTATCTGATAGAATCCTGCCGGAGGATAGCCGAGTTTCTGATACAACGCCTTAGCCAGCTCATCGCACACGGCGGTATCGTTGCCGTAGACAACGCAGTAGGGCGTCTGGGGCTCTATTTCGGCTGCGGTCTTTTTGACTATGGTAGGAATAATCATCCTGTCGCCGCGCACCTTCTCGTCGGTGGTGATAACGTGATCATAAATCCTCATTATCGGCTTTAATCCGAGAGCGTCGCCTACAAAGGCGGCAGCCGCAGGGATTCTTCCTGATTTCTTGGCATATTTGAGGGTATACGGCGCAAAGAATATGGTACAGTTCTCCACCCAGTTGTTAATGAAGTCAACAACCTGCTCCACGGTTGAACCGCGCTGCACCATCTTGGCTGCTTCCACGGCGGCGTATCCGTAAGCGCCGCTGTAGCTCCTGCCGTCGATGGAGATAAATCTGATCTTGCCTACAGCCTCAGGATTGTCCTCATAGAAATTGTCCGCCGCCATTATTGAATTATTGTATGTTGCAGAACCTTGAGAGTTTATAAGTACACAAATTACGTCGGTAACGCCCTCTTTGTACATCTCCTCATAAACCTCCTGAAACTCGAAGGCGGTAAACTGTGATGTAAGCGGCAGACCGTCATACTGCTCCATCATGCTATAGAATTTCTCATTGCTGAAATCAACGCGGCTGACATAAGATTTGTCTCCCATTGCCACTTTGAAGGGGACTACCTTAATGTTGTACTTTTTTTCGTGTTTCTCGGAAATATCGCTTGCTGAGTCGGTGATGATCCTGATGTTTGACATAAATTACTCTCCTAACCTGTGATGCAGATGATGAAAATCAATTGACAGCCAATAACAAACACTTAAATCAATGGAATCAATGCGCGGTGCCGAGCGCTTCAGGCTGCTCGGTAAGTGAAAACAGATTGTCGCTTATTGTGAAGAGCGTGCGGTAAAAAATCTCCATGTCGGCTTTGGGTATAGTTCCGCTGACGTACTCAAGCCCCTTGTCAATAAGGCAGTCGAGGTCCCGCGCGATGCCCTTGCCAGCTTCGGTAAGGGTGAATCTGTTTTTGTATTTTTTCCCGCTGCCGGTGATACGGGTTATGAAACCCTTGTCGGTTAGTTCTGACACCACGCGGGAGATCTGTGCCTTATCCATGTGACCCGCCTGGCATAATTCGGAGGCGGTGAGGCCGTCCTCTCGTTTGCCGAGCTGCACCATGAACAGCACATGCGAGCTTTTAAGCCCATAGGACTGCATTATCTCGCTTTTAATCTTCTGAATACTCTTGCAGATGAGCGATATTGAAACATCAAACAATTCAAATCTGTTCTCCTGCATAACAAGAATCGTCCTTTCACAACACATGGAATAACCGGGCGCTGACATTTTTGGCAATTGCCCCTTCATTCAATTATCGAAGAGCACAATTACATTACTGATAATTATATAATAAATTTGTTGATATGTCAACATGTTCACATAAAATACATATGCATGATGCATACTAAACCCAATTTTTGAAAAACCTATTTGCTATTTTACGGAAGGTGTAGTATAATACAAAGATAAGCGCGATGTGCGGAGGTGATTGCAATGACCGACAACAACAATACCGAAAGAAAAATAGACGAGATTACCGGAACGGTGGAAGATATTTCATTCCGCAACGAACAGAGCGGATTCACTGTGCTGGAGCTTGATGTGGATGATGAGCCTGTGACGGCGGTAGGCGTGCTGCCTCCGGTCAATTCAGGCGAAGAAGTGCATATGTACGGTCATTGGACAACTCACCCGAAATTCGGCAGACAGTTCGCCGCAGACAGCTGCGAAAGCAAAATGCCGTCCGGAGCGTCGGCAATATTGCGCTACCTTTCGTCGGGAGCAGTCAAAGGAATCGGTCCATCCACCGCAGCAAAGATAGTCGAGGCATTCGGTGACCGCACGCTTGAGATAATCGAGAATCAGCCCATGCGGCTTGCGGAAATACGCGGTATTTCCAAGAGCAAGGCGGAACAGATCTCGCAGGACTTCCGCTCACACTTCGGACTGCGCGAGGCAATGGCGTTTCTTGGCCGGTACCACATCACCCCAAGTCAGGCGCTCGCCGTATGGAAGCGCTTCGGAGTGGGCTGTACCGAACTTATCCGGGACGATCCGTATGTGCTGTGCTCGGAGGGGCTGAATATCGGCTTTGAACGCGCGGACGCAATTGCAATGAGCATGGATAAATCCCCCGACAGCGGCAGACGAATTGCCGCGGGGATCACATATGTGCTCTCGCACAATCTGGGAAACGGTCACACCTGTCTGCCAAAGGAAAAGCTGGTGCAGGTTGCCGCGTCGCTGCTCGAATTGGACCGTACCTCTGTGGAGGAACAGCTCGAAGACGCTCTCGAAGAGAGTGAATTCATGCAGGATGAGATAAACGGCACAGAGTTTATATTTTTGCCGTATATATATGAAGCGGAATTATATTGCGCGGGAAGAATCGCAACAATGGCAATGTGTCCCGCCGAGCCGATAAAGAATTATTCGCGTCAGATTGAGCTTATTGAGAATATGACCGGTATATCTTACGACGTGCATCAGACGGAGGCAATCGACGTGGCGATGAACAAAGGTCTGCTTGTGCTTACAGGAGGTCCCGGCACCGGCAAGACGACTACCCTCAACGCCATCATTCAGCTGCTGGAGATATACGGGCACAAGGTGGCTATTGCAGCCCCAACGGGACGCGCGGCAAAACGCATAACCGAGATCACGGGACACGAGGCAAAAACCATTCACCGCCTGCTCGAAGTTGAATGGGGCGAGAATGACACGCAGTCCTTTGCACGCAATGACAAGAATCCGCTCGACTGTGACGCGCTAATTGTTGACGAACTTTCCATGACCGACATTCTGCTCTTTCAGAGTCTGCTCAGGGCGGTGAAATTCGGCTGCCGGCTTGTGCTTGTGGGCGACAGCGACCAGCTTCCAAGCGTCGGAGCGGGAAATGTTCTGGGTGATCTGATAAAATCGGGGCGCGTGCCGGTAGTCGCTCTCACCGAAGTATTCCGTCAGGCGCAGAAGAGCGCGATAATCATGAACGCCCACCGCATAGTAAACGGCGAAATGCCGCGGCTTGACCTGCTGGACAATGATTTTTTCTTTCTGCCCATGCGTGAACGTGAGAAAATCGCCCGGACGATCAGCGACCTGTGCTTTACGCGGCTGCCGGACGCGTACGGTTTTAACCCTCTGAAGGACATACAGGTTCTATGTCCCGGACGAAAAGGAGAACTCGGCACCGTCGAACTGAACGGAATACTCCAGCAGCGGTTCAACCCGCAGCACCAGAAGCGCCCGGAAATCAGGCTGAACGGCGTTACCTTCCGTCAGGGAGACAAGATAATGCAGGTCAAAAACAACTACAATGTCGAGTGGACCAGAGACGACGGCACCGAAGGCACAGGCATCTACAACGGCGACGTGGGAATGCTGGAAGAAATAGACAAGCTGCGCGGAACACTCAGGATCAGATTTGACGACCGCACGGCAACGTATTCATTGGACAACGCGGAGGAGCTTGAACACGCTTACGCCATAACGGTGCACAAGAGCCAGGGCAGCGAATTTCCCGCGGTCAT
Organism: uncultured Eubacteriales bacterium; assembly: GCA_900321515.1. GTDB lineage: Bacteria > Bacillota > Clostridia > Oscillospirales > Acutalibacteraceae > RUG762. The sequence continues at coordinate 18,909 of ONWI01000073.1, forward strand.
CATACCGATGTATCCGATGGCGCCGCAGCTATGCTACCGCAATCTGCTGTACACAGCCGTCACCCGCGCACGCACATTATTGATTATGGTGGGGCACAAACAGGTTGCCTATCAGATGGTGCGCAATCAGAAGAAAACACTGCGGTACTCGGCACTCGACGTTTTTCTAAGCCGCAGTACTTAGAGCCTGCATTAACAAAAAACGAAAGGTTGTTTTTATACATGGGAATATTGGAAAGAATAAAGGAAAGTATTGCGGAAATTGTCTATCCGCGCAGATGTCCGCTCTGCGGTTCTCTGATAAACTGCAACGAACGCATATGCAGCAAATGTTCGGGTGATGTGGAATTCATCCGACGTCCCATATGCGGCATATGCGGCAGACCGCTCTACAGCTGCCACTGCCAGAAGGGCGATTTCTCATTTGTTCGCAACGTCTCGCCGCTTATTTACACCAGGGCGGCGAAAAAAGGAATCCGCCGCATGAAGTTCAACGACTCGCCGTATTCATGCGTATACTTTGGCAAGCTGATGGCTAATGTGGTGCGGACCGAATATCTTGAGAATCACATCCGACTTGACTGCGTGATCGGAGTACCTATGTTCAAGGAGGATTTTCTCACCAGAGGCTACAACCAGGCAATACTTCTCGCAAAGACCGTCGCCGATGAAATTGAGGTGCCGCTTCTCACCAAGGTTCTTATCAAACACCGCAAAAACAGCCCACAGCACTCCCTTTCCTACATTGAGCGCAGAAAAAATGTAAAAGGTGTGTTCAGCGTTCCCCGCCCCGAACTGATTCGCGGCAAGACAATCCTGCTTTGCGACGATGTAATTACATCTGGCAATACCCTCGACGAGTGCGCCGTCACGCTGCTGAACGCGGGCGCAAAATCCGTCTATTGCGTCACCGC
>ONWI01000091.1 GCA_900321515.1 uncultured Eubacteriales bacterium
CGGTCGGGCGAATACCGAAATCGAAAAATCCAAATCCGCCCTTCCCACGGATGGAGAAAAAAGCTCCGGCTTAAAATGCGCAAGCCCCGTATTATCGTCTTTTTCATATTTTACAATCGGCTAAAACCCAATTAAAAAGGAGAGAAACAAAAATGTCAGACAAAGAAGCAAAAAACACGCCAACACCGCACATCAGCGCGTCTCCGGAGGATTTTGCCAAAACGGTGCTGATGCCTGGCGATCCACTCAGGGCAAAATTCATAGCCGAGACATATCTTGACGACGCCGTTCTGGTCAACAATGTGCGTGGGATTCAAGGCTACACGGGCAAATACAAAGGGGAGCGGGTTTCGGTAATGGCAAGCGGAATGGGTATGCCATCAATCGGGATCTACAGCTATGAGCTGTATAATTTCTTCGGTGTGGATAATATTATCAGGGTCGGAACTACCGGAGCAATCAGCAAAGATGTAAATGTGCGTGATATAGTCATCGCAATGGGCGCATGCACCAATTCCAATTATGCCTCACAGTACGGGCTTCCCGGAACATTCGCGCCGATAGCGAGCTATGCGCTTATGAAAACCGCAATTGAAAAAGCGCAATTGCTGGGAGCGAAAATCCACGTCGGCAACTGTCTTTCATCAGACACATTTTACTGCGACGATCCGGAGGCAACAGCGAAATGGGGAAAGATGGGCGTGCTGTGTATAGAGATGGAGACTGCGGCACTGTATATGAACGCTGCGAGGAGCGGAAAGAATGCCTTGGGAATTTTCACTGTATCTGACCACATTATTACAGGCGAATCCACGACTTCCGATGAACGTCAAAGCTCATTTACTCAGATGATGGAAATAGCCCTTGACACGGCGGTGGTTTTATGAAAAAATTCAGGAGAATCTTCCTGATAGTCCTTGACAGCCTCGGGGCGGGAGAATTGCCCGACGCGGAGACATTTGGCGACAGAGGGGCGCATACTCTGCGTTCTCTGTCACGTTCGGACAGGCTTTTTATACCCAATCTGCGGAGGCTTGGAATAGGCAATATTGATGGGCTGGGATTCTTAGGAACGAATGATCATCCCGTGGGCGCGGTATGCAAGCTCTCCGAGCGTTCCAACGGCAAGGATTCCACAATAGGTCACTGGGAGATGGCAGGAGTTGTCTCGCAAAATCCGCTGCCCACATTTCCCGACGGCTTTCCGCCTGAGATTCTGGACGAATTCAGCCGGCTCACGGGGCGAGGGGTGCTCTGCAACAAACCGTATTCCGGAACACAGGTAATAGCCGATTACGGCGAGGAACATTTGAGAACCGGAGATCTGATTGTCTATACTTCCGCCGACAGCGTATTTCAGATCGCAGCCCATGAGGAAACCGTTCCGCTCGACGAGCTGTACCGATACTGCCGTCAGGCGCGAAGCATTCTCACCGGCAGATACGGAGTGGGCAGAGTGATTGCCCGTCCGTTCATAGGCAAGCCCGGCAGCTTCACTCGAACGGCGCACCGGCATGATTTTTCTGTGGAACCTCCCGCCGAAACCATGCTCGACTCGCTTAAAAACGCCGGTCTGGACGTTATTTCGGTTGGCAAAATACAGGATCTCTTTGCGGGGCGCGGGCTGACCGCTACCCACCCGACATCCGGCAATTCCGAGGGAATGGACATCACCGTTTCGCTCGCGGGGAAGGACTTTAACGGCTTGTGTTATGTCAATCTGGTCGATTTTGATATGCTGTACGGGCACCGTCAGGACGCGGACGGTTACGCGAACGCCCTTACCGCGTTTGACAAATGGCTTGGCGGATTTCTTCCTATGCTCAGGGACGACGATATGCTTATAATAACCGCCGACCACGGCTGTGACCCATCCGACAGCAGCACCGATCACACGAGGGAATACATTCCGCTGATTGCTTACGGCAGGGATATTCTGCCTGTGAATCTTGGCATTCGTCCCACGTTTGCCGATATTGCCGCCACTGTGACCGAGGCACTGGGCGTAAATTATCCCTGCGAAGGGAGCAGCATGTACGGGGAACTAACCGATATCCGAGTACATCTCAGGGAATGCGCTGTGCGCGCCATGTCGAATTCCCACAGTCCATACTCCGGATTCAGGGTAGGCGCCGCGCTTCTCTGCGGAAGCGGAAGGATATACACCGGCTGCAATATAGAAAACGCAGCCTTCTCGCCGACAATCTGCGCAGAACGCACCGCATTCGCGAAAGCTGTCAGCGAAGGGGAGAGGGAATTCGATATGATAGCCATAGCAGGAGGCGCCGACGGCAATATCACAGATATCTGTCCGCCATGCGGAGTTTGCAGGCAGGTGATGAGCGAATTCTGCAAGCCGGAATTCGGCATACTTCTCGCAAAACCCGGCGGGTATGAGTCACATACGTTATCGGAATTGCTCCCGCTTGGCTTTTCCATACAGAAAGATTTCGCATAGTTCGTTCATGTCATTTACGGTATAATCCGGGAATTCATCAGCGCGGACCGGTGAAGAATACTTGCCGAAGCCGCGCATCATCCGAACGGTTGTGAATCCGAGCAGATTGGCAGGGGAAATATCGTTGTCAAGACGGTCCCCAGTCATCACAGCCTGTTCCGGGGAACATCCCGCGCGGCTGAGCGCAAGCCGGAATATTTCCGGGTCGGGCTTTGCCATGCCTTCTTCGGCGGAAGCGATTACGATGTCAAAATATCTGTCTATTCTGAATTTTCTCAGACGGTCTTTGGTTCCGGGAACCTGATTGGCGATGATTCCGAGGCGGTACTCTTTGGAAAGCATTTCGAGGCAGGTTGGGGCGTCTGGAAATAACGATTCATATTTGCTTTCCCATACGGTCAGTCGGAAGCCGAATTCCTTTGCGGCGAGCTTGTCGCCCTTTTGTCCTTGGCAGTAATACGACATCATAACCGAATAGAATTCATCATAGCTTACGTTTGAATTCTGGATCATTTTAAGCACTCTTTGGCGGTAGCATTCGCTTTCGTCGATAATAGTGGATCCGAGGTCAAAGAAAATCCAATTGATTCCGTTCAATCAAATCATTCCTTTTCGAGAGAGTTTACCGCGTCGCGCACAGTCCTGACGCCGAAGAGCTTTATTCCGTACTCCTGCGGCGGCAGAGTAAGGGATTTCAGATTGTGATAGGGGAGAATGCACCGTCTGAAGCCCAGCCTTGCGGCTTCGCGAATACGGGCTTCGGCGTGATTTACAGCGCGCAGTTCGCCGGCAAGCCCTATCTCGCCGAAGGCAATAATGTCCTCGCCTACACATAAGTCCTTGAGGCTGCTGACCAGAGCAATTGCGACAGCCAGATCCGCTGCCGGTTCAAAGAGTTTAAGTCCGCCGATAATATTGATATATGTGTCCATATTTGCAAAGAAATAACCCGAGCGTTTTTCCAGAACGGCAATTATGAGATTCATCCGGCTGATGTCGAAGCCGGTTGCCATACGCCGCGGGTTGCCGAAGCCCGATGAAGCGGCAAGTCCCTGCACTTCGGCAAGAATGGGGCGAGTGCCTTCCATAGTGCAGGCGACGCAGGTGCCGGAGACATTCACGGGACGACCCGAAAGCAGCATCATCGAAGGATTTTCAACTTCGCGCAGACCGTTGTCCTGCATGTCGAAAACGCCTATTTCGTTGGTCGAGCCGTATCTGTTTTTTACAGCGCGAAGAATCCTGTAAGAGAGATGTCTGTCCCCTTCCAGATACAGCACAGCGTCCACAACATGCTCCAAAACCTTCGGCCCGGCAATAGCTCCGTCCTTGTTGACGTGTCCGACGAGGATGGTGGGAATCTCAAGAGCCTTGATGCAGCGCATTATTGCGCCGGTGCATTCGCGCACCTGCACGACGCTCCCGGGCGAGGAACTCAGATCGCTGAGGCTCATGGTCTGGATGGAATCTATTATTGCAAGGTCGGGCTTCATCACGCGGATGTTCTCGATGACCCTTTCCACGTCGGTTTCAGCGAGGACAAACAGGTTTTCGCTGTCCACCCCCAGGCGCATTGCCCGGAGCTTAAGCTGTCTGCGGGATTCCTCGCCGGAGACATAGAGTATTTTCAGATTTCTGCCCATGTATTCGCAAATCTGAAGCAGTATGGTGGATTTGCCTATACCCGGGTCACCGCCCAGGAGCGAGAGGGAACCTTTGACAATTCCGCCGCCAAGCACTCTGTCAAGCTCGCCCATTCCCGTGCTGTAGCGCGGTTCGTCGGCAGTGGTTATTTCTCTGATAGGGGTTGGGAGGTCGGAGTCGGAGAGCGGTATTCTCTGAACGCTGCCCCGTGAAGCCCTCACAGAAGAAGCCGACGGCGCGGTTTCCTTCAACTGTTCCTCAAGGGTATTCCACTGTCCGCACGACGGACATTTGCCGTACCACCGCGATGATTCATAGCCGCATTCGGAACAGAGATAGACGCTTTTTGATTTAGCCATTTTGCAATTGATCCTTTCAATAGTAAAGCGGCAGACGCAAGAGCCTGCCGCTTTATGGAATAATTATTTATAGATAATATTGTCCCATGTCGGGTATTCCTTGACGTTTTTCCAGTTTTTGAAAGCTTCTCGGATCTTTGTATTTCTCGCGTTGGATTTTGTGCGCCACCCGCTGAATACGCAGTTGGGCGCTGTGAAATTGAATTCGCAGTCGGCGGGAATGCCGTTTTTGAGCTGAGCCCGCTCGTCCGCGTCGAGACCGCAATAGGAGATATAGAGTCTTTTGAGCTTTTTGCAGCCTGTCAGCACAGTGGGATTTTCCATCCTCCCGTTGTAGCAAAGATTAAGATCCTCAAGATTCGGCAGTTCAAGAAGGGGGGAAACGTCGCGGATCCTGTTCTGGAAAAGTTCAACGTAAACGAGGTCTTTCAGCTCGGCGATAGGCGAAATATCCGAGATGTAATTGTCCGCCAGGATAAGCGTATGCAGCTTTTTGAGATTAGTTATCTCGCTGATATCGTCGATAGCCATATGCCCCAGGTCAAGCGCCCTGAGTTCGGTGCAATATTTGAAAACAGGCAAAAAAGTCTCGGTATTGCCCGGCTTGTTGAAGTTGGTAGCCAAGGTAGAAAAGACCTGAACATCTGTTCTGATATTAAAGTGCAGGAATTTGATGGTCCAGACGAATTTAATATCGGGATATTCTTCGCGGAGCCCCTGCATGATTTCGTTGCTCAGACCGCATTCGCACATTTCCACGGTTTTGATGTTGGGAAAAAGTTCGATTGCCAGACAGAGCAGATCGGGCGATGAAATCCTGACGTTGTTCAGATCGAGCAGTTCTGTGGAGCTGTCAAACGGAACGCCGTAAATGCTGGTGGAGCAGTTGAGTATGATGTCCGGGTTGTTTTCACTGGCGGAAGTCAAAGCTGTGTACAAGCTGTTGTCAAGCGCCGCATCCGTGACCGTCAGGCTTTTTAATCCGGTAAAGTACCTGACGGCATAAGCGTCGCTTTCCGGAATGACGCCTGAGAATGACAGTTCCGCAGTGTTGCTCGGAAATCTGCCTTGACTCAATGGCACCGACCATATGATAGTAACCGTCTGATCCACTTGGGAGCGAATATTCTCAAAATCACCGGTTGTCAGGTCAAGCGCTGTAACGTCAAGCGTGCGAAGATTTTTGAGCTGGGCAAAGGGTGAATAATCGTCCGAATCATATGCTTTCAGAGAGACGGTTTGTGTTTCGGGGGGATATTTGACTCCCGAAATTGTCACAGATGAGTCAAAAAGCTCTGAACAGCCCGATGATGTCAGGAGAAAAACAGAGGTCAGTACGGCGAATGCCGAAAGCAGCGATAATCTTTTGATATTGAAAATAGCAGCCAACGCAAGGACTCCTTATGATTGCCAATAATTGTAAACGTCTTTGTCCCAATAAACGGTGTCTCTCCAGTTCGGAAACTCTTTTACGGTCTTCCATTTTCTGAATGCTTCGCGGATATACCAGTTATTATAGTCACAGCGCCAGTTCCAGCTGTCGCCGTAAACGATGCGGCAGCCCTTTGGAAGTCCGCCGACTAAATCCCAGATATTCTGTTTGGTGGCGCCGCAGTGAGAAATGTACAGCTTTCTCATTTTAGGACATTTGGCGAGCGTGGACATATTTTTAACGGGATTGTAGACCATATAAACGTCCTCCAGCAGCGGAAGCTCTGTCAGCGGAGAAACGTCCTGAATTTTATTGTGTTGAATCTCCAAAAAGGTAAGCTCCTTTAATTCAGCCAAAGGTGAAATATCACTGATCCAGTTGTCTGCGAGGATAAGGGTGTGGAGTTTTTTCAGATTGGTTATTCCGCTGATATCGGTAATGCTGTTGTGACCGAGGTCAAGCCCTCTCAGTTCGGTGCAGTATTTGAAAATCGGTTCGGCTAATTCGGTATTGATGTGACGCTTCTTGTCTCCGGCGAGTGTGGAGAAAGCCTGCGCGTCGGTGCGGAGAACATAATTCCAGAATCTGATTGCCCAGACGATTTTTTTGTCGGGGTGCCTGTCTCTGAATTCGGCTATGACTTCATTTTCAAGCTGACAAGAGCACATTTCGACGGTCTTGATGTTGGGGAAGATGCTCAGAGCAAGCTCCAAATCAGAGAGATCCTTTATTTTGATTTTATTAAGATCCAGAAATTCCGTGGAGCTGTCAAATTCAACACCGTAGACGCTGGTTTTGCAGACAATGGTGATATCAGGGTATTTGCTTTTGGCGGCGTTGATAATATCACGGAGCAAAGGGGAAGTTTCGATAGAATTGATATAAAGCGCCTTAAGGTTATCGAAGTAATCGAAGAAAGAAAAATTGTTGATGTTTGTTTCTGGGGAAATCTCTATGGAAGTGGAGTTGCTCGGAAAAGTCATATCTCCCACCGGGACACTCCAAATAATCCTCACATTGTCATTAACCTCAGAGGCTATTTTTTCATAATCCGCGACGGACAAATCCAACGCGGTGATATCGAGGGTTTTAAGATTTTTTAATTTGTTGAAAGAGGAAAAATTTTTAATGTTGCTGTCGGAAACGGCAACGTTCTGGGTATTACCGGGATAGGATTGTCCGTTGATATTCACATCAGAGCAGCCGGTAAAGAGGGCAAAAAGCAGGAACAATGCCGCGCAGACGGACAGTCTTATAAAACGACCGGATTTTAAGAGATCCATTATAAGCATTCCTTTCATAATCAAAATATTCTAAGGTATTATATCATAATAAAGTCCCCAAATCAATATAAAAATGGACAATTTTGAAATAATAGTCAAAAATTAATAGTCCGAATATTGACATTTGAAATAAATAATAATATAATTAATATATAAAAAAACGGAGGTAATGAAAATGAAAATCACAAAAGACACCATTATCGGCGATATACTTGACACAGCTCCTTCCACCGCGCCGTTTTTCCTCGAAATGGGAATGCACTGCCTCGGCTGTCCTGCGTCGAGAGGCGAAACCGTCGAGCAGGCGTGCATGGTTCACGGTGTTGATGCTGACGCTTTGGTGAGCAAGCTCAACCAGCACATTCAGGGCAAATAATCTGTATCTGAGCATTTGAGAATCTGTCGCGTATCTAAAGAATTGAGGGTCTGTCGCTGTATGGATTGTTGGTGACAGATTTTTGAGTCTGCTGACGTATCTCTCCACGCGCGTCTTGCTTGCAGATTTTCCGCCATATTTTGCCAGAAATCCGAGGGAAACGAAGGTTCCCTATTAAATACACAAAGTATTGTCTGCGGTTTCGGCTTCATCTGGCGAAAAATATGGCGGCGCAATACGCACACGTTGAGGAACGTCAGCAGGCTTTTATTTTTTTCAGAAAACAGGTGAAGGCAAAATGGCGAAAGAGAAAAAGATTGAGATCGGTGCAAGACTTGAAGCCTGCGCCGCATTTGTGAGGCGGGGGAAAATAGCTGCCGATATAGGCACAGACCACGCTTATCTGCCAATATGGCTTGTACGCAGCGGAATTGTGCCGTATGCGTATGCCTCTGACATCAATGAGGAACCGATAAGATCGGCAATGAACAATATCAATTCATACGGATTAAGTGAAAAGATAATAGCCTTTACAGCAGACGGGCTTTCCAAAATCCCTGAAGACAAGGTTGACGATATAATAATTGCGGGAATGGGCGGCGACAATATAGCGGGAATTCTAAGCGGCGCAAAATGGCTGAAAAACGCAAGATATCGGTTGATAATGCAGCCGATGTCGAGGGCGTCGCGCCTTCGGGAACACCTTTTCGGCAACGGATTCGACATTATCGAAGAAAGAGCAGTATGTGAAGCAGGAAGGATTTACACGGTGATCTGCGCTGAATATTCAGGCAGGAACTCGTCGTTTGACGATTACGATATATACGCGGGCCGACTTGACGGCTCCGACCCGAATGCCGCTGCGCTGTTGAAAAAGCAAGCGGGCATACTGTTTTCAATAGCCGAAGGCTGCGCCGCCAAGGGTGATTATTCCGGTAAAGCGCATTATGTTATGCTTGCCCAGAAACTAATGCTTAACGCGAAGGGAGAAGGCAAAGATGGCCAGAGTGAATGACGTATACAGGCTTTTAGATGAAAAATACCCCTACTGTATTCAGGAGGATTACGATAACAGCGGGATAATGGCGGATTGCGGCAGGGATGCAGAGAAAATCATTGTCTCTCTCGACATAACAAATTCCGTTGTCGATTATGCCGTGTCGCAGGGAGCGCAGCTTATTGTATCGCATCATCCCATAATATTCAAGCCAGTGCGAAGCATATATTACAATTCACCGCTGCAAAGGCTGCTTTGCGCGGGAATATCGGCAATATCGGCGCACACCAATTATGATATTTACGATGGCGGAGTCAATGACGCTCTGGCAAGCAAATTAGCTTTGCAGAACATCGAGCCGGTTTTTAAGGTCTCCGACAAGCCAGTCAATGGCGTAATGCGAAAGAACTTTATCGGCAGGGCGGGCGATCTTCCGCGAGAAATGACTCCCGCTGAGTTTGCCGCCTATACTTCATTGAAGCTGCGCGGAAGGACTGCCATCGAATATGTTGACGGAGGCAGGCCGGTTCGCAGGGTTGCAGTCGGCGGAGGCGCATGCGGGGAGTTTATATTTGAGTGTCAGGAGAACGGCATAGACGCGTTTGTTACAGGCGAATGCAAGCATCACGAAATGATTTATGCCAGGGAGAACGGAATAACACTGATTCCCGCAGGTCATTACGCAACGGAGAACGTCGCTCTTGAAGCGCTTGCCGGAACACTGCGACAAGGTTTCCCCGATGTGGAGGTATTGGTCACAAGGATTGACGATCCGGTCAGCTATACGGAATAACAAAGAATCATGAAATAAATGGAGATGATTGACAATGGCTCTTGACGGAGTGATGCTCCATCTGATAAAAAAAGAGCTGGAAAACGGGATTCTTGGCGCAAAGGTTGATAAGGTGTTTCAGCCGTCAAGAGAAATGCTTATTCTGGCAATGCGCGGCAAAAACATGAACCGAAAGCTGCTCATATCAGCCTCGGCAAATTCCGCGCGAATTCACTTCACAGAATATTCGGTGGAGAACCCCGCGCAGCCGCCGATGCTGTGCATGCTTCTTCGCAAGCGGCTTTGCGGGGCAAGGCTTTCCGCAATAGAACAGCCGGGCCTTGAGCGCGTTCTTCTATTGAAATTCGACGCCCACAGCGAACTTGGTGACGAGATAACACTCACTCTCGCGGTCGAGATAATGGGAAGGCATTCCAATATTATTCTGATTGATGAGCGGGGGCTGGTGATAGATTCAGTCAAGCGGATAGACAGCGAATTAAGCTCAATGAGACTGGTTCTTCCCGGAATAAAATATGAGCTTCCACCGGCGCAGGATAAGATGAATTTACTCGACGGGAGTGCGGACAGAGCTGCGGAAGCAGTCATTAACTGCAAAGGACAAAAGCTTGACAGGACTCTGATGACAGTAATTCAGGGGATTTCACCCGTCGCGGCAAGAGAGATTGCCTACCGTTCCACAGGATTTACGGACTTTCTGATTGACGGCATGTCGGAGCAGCAATGCGACAAGCTGAGATACAATCTTTTTGAACTGCAGAAGCTTCTGGACGGAAACGGAGAACCGAATCTCATTGCAATTAATGACAAGCCGATTGACTTTACATTCATTTACCCCCGACAGTACGGCGCTTCCGCAATTTCATCCGAATACGGTAGCTATTCCGCAATGCTCGATGAATATTATTACAGGCGTGACCTCAATGACCGCATGAAGTCGAAGGCACAGGATATTCTTAAGCTGCTTGCAAACTCCTCAGCGCGTATCGCGAAAAAACTGGATATCCAGAGGGAAGAACTTAAGAAGTGTGCGGACAGGGAACGTTACCGCCGGAACGGCGACCTGATAAACGCGAATCTTCACATGCTCCAGAAAGGGGATATTATCGCCGAAGTGGTGGATTACTATTCCGAGGATTGTTCTACCGTGAAGATTAAGCTCGACCCTATGCTCACGCCTGCCCAAAACGCGCAGAAGTATTATAAGGAATACCGCAAGCTTCAGGTAGCCGAGCAGCACCTCACGTCTCTTATCGTTCAGGGAAGCTCTGAGCTTGAATATATTGATTCAGTGCTCGATCTGCTTTCACGCGCGGAGAGTGAGCGGGAACTTGCGGAGATAAAGCAGGAGCTTACCGACGAGGGCATAATCAAGAAACACAGAATTGCTTATGGCAAGCTGCCGCCAAAGCTGCCGCCTCTGAGATTCAGGTCTGACGACGGATTTGCAATTCTTGTGGGACGAAATAACCGGCAGAATGACAGCCTAACACTTAAAGAGAGCCGGAATTATGATATCTGGCTTCACACGCTGAATGTTCCCGGTTCCCACACGGTCATCGTATGTGACGGGCAGCAGCCTCCGAACCGGACAATAGAACAGGCGGCACAGATTGCGGCGTATTACAGCGGAGCGCGGCAGTCCGGTCTGGTGGCTGTGGATTACACGCTGATAAAATATGTCAGCAAGCCTCGAGGGGCAAAGCCCGGAATGGTAATATATACCCACCAAAGCACGCTTTATGTGCATCCGGATGAAGCACTTGCCATGAGACTATCGGAAAAATAATGTGTTCTGAATTAGCTTTACACACGAAAAACACCCCGTTCGGGATTACAGGAACGGGGTGTTTTTCGCGTCATTATTAATTGATTATTTTATTTTACCTGAATAAAAATCGTTCAGGAAAGGTACATTTTCTACTTCAAAACTCATGCCGTTCAGGTAGTTGAGCTCCTCCGCATCAGAAGTAAATTCAAATGTCAGCTTATACGAACAAAGAGCCTGTTTGTAATAACCCGCGGCGCGGTTGACCCTGTTAGTGCCATATTTGCCGTCGCCGAGAAGCGGATGCCCTATGGATGCCATATGCGCCCTGATCTGATGGGTTCTGCCCGTGAGCAGGTCGATTTCCACAAGGCTAAAATTGTTTATTGTGTCGATAACCCGATAATGGGTGCGAATGGTTTTGCCGCTTTCGGAACGCTTTTTTTCTATGTAGACGCGGTTCTGCTGCTCGTTCTTTTCAAGATATCCCTCAAGCGTTGCCTCTGCCGGAACAGGCTTTCCGCTGACTACGCAAAGATATTTTTTGTGAATCTCTCTGGACTTCATTTTTGCGTTGAGAATCCTCAACGACACGGAATTTTTCGCTGCAATAACCAATCCGGATGTGTTCCGGTCAATTCTGTTGACCAATGCAGGTGTAAATGAATTTTCCTTTTCAGGGTCGTATTCACCTTTTTGGTGCAGATATTTCTGAATGCGGTAGATAAGGGTGTCCAGTTCGTAATTTTCATCCGGATGAACAATGAGTCCTTGCGGCTTGTTAGCAATAAGAATATTTTCGTCCTCAAATACAACGTCAAGGTGATCCGATGCCTTGGTAAATTCATATCTGTGCGGAGGCTGTACGAAAAATTCGTCCTTAAGCCATATGTCAAGTAAATCTCCTTCACACAGTTTCTGATCAGGCGTGCAGCGTTTCCTGTTGATTTTTATATTTTTGGTGCGGATGCTCTTGTACATAAGAGAGGAGGGGATTGTGGGGAATGTCTTTTCAATAAATTTATTTAGCCGCTGCCCCGCGTCATTCTTGTTTATTATTATCTGTTTCAATGGCAATAACCTCTTTTTTTGATTTTCTACGCAATCATTTTATCATATGAATATGAATATACTGTTACAACAGTCTTGTTGAAAATTAATGATATAAACCCTTTGGCAATTGTTTCGATAAGATATTGTTTCATGTGAAACGAATTAATGTGAAATTTGCTCATCATTGTAATAATTCTATTTCCTTCTGAATACACATTTGGCAAGAGGTGGAAGTGTGAAATGAATATGTCAAATAACACAGGATTCGGCTCGATAGTAAATTATCTTCCCGATGGTCTGATGGTTGATGCCAATAATCTGTTCAGTGAGTTTGGAAGCAGGGTCAATGAGATACGGCTTCGAGTCGGCAGGAGTGCTGTCGCGATGCTGACAGATGGACATAGATTTATCAGGAAAGAAAAGCCGGTTTCTCCGGATGAAATACAAAGCTGCTTTGAGAAAATTTGCGGCTATTCGGTTTACAGTCATCAGAGTGAATTGTCACATGGATTTGTCACACTGCCAGGAGGGCACAGGGTAGGCATTTGCGGTTCGGCTTGCCTGGACAAGTCAGGAAAACGCACTATAAAAAACATATCCTCACTAAATATCAGAATTGCGGTGGAGCATATTGGCTGCTCAGAAGGTCTTTTTAATCAGCTTTTTTCAGAGAAGATCACCGGAGTGCTGATAGCCGGTCCGCCGTGCAGTGGCAAGACGTCAATATTAAAAGATTTCGCTTTGAAACTGTCCTCATATCCCTGCTATAAGAAAACAGTCCTTGTGGATGAGCGTGATGAAATTGCTTCAATGTACCGTGGAATGCCTTGCAACCATATCGGTGAGTTTTGCGACGTACTGAGCGGTTATCCGAAGGGAGAGGGGATTATCATTGCGGAGAGGACGCTTTCACCGGAAATTATAATATGTGATGAGATAGGGAACAGAGGGGACGCGGAGGCTGTGTGTGACGTGATAAATGCCGGAATCGTGATAATTGCCACCGCACATGCATGTAATGTCAATGAACTTTACAGACGCGAACCGGTCAGAAAACTCCTGAAATCGGGGGCTTTTGAAACAATTGTTCTTCTTAGGGGCGGAAGCGCCAGGTGTGAGGCGGAGAGCGTTATTAGCATTGAAGAGGCGGACAGATATGGGATTTAGGCTCTTTTGCTCTGCGGTAATAGTGTCATGTTCCGCGCTTATCGGGCTTGAATTGCGCCGCAGGCTTTTCGTCAGGGTGCGAAGCCTGAAATATTTTCGGGATTATTTGAGATCGGTCAGATCGTATATTTCTTATGTCGGAATGAGCCTCGACGATATCGCCTCGGAATTGAATTCTGAAGACGTTCACTCCGAATTCTGCTCGATTTTAAGAGAAAAAACAAGCTATCAGAACTTCATTTCCGCATTCACAGATACTCTTGTTATCACTAAAAAATCCCTTTGCATCACTGACGAAGATTTTTCCTTGCTATGCTCGGTAGTGAATAAAATCGGCGCTTCAGACATTGACGGGGCGATTGATTCATTGAATATAGCGGACGAGCAGATGTCAGCGCTTATTGTTTCCGCCGGAAAAAAATGCGAAACCGACGGAAAGCTCTGCGTTGTGTTGCCATTATCATGCGGCGCTGTTGCAGCGCTTCTGCTTATGTAATACCGATTGTCAATCAAAAGCAGACAATTAGTATGCAATTTCGGAAAGGACATGTTATAAATGACAGACGTTGATTTTATCTTCAAAATAGCAGCCATCGGCATAATTGTTGCCGTTCTGAATCAGGTGCTTATCCGTGCCGGTAGGGAGGAACAGGCGATGATGACCACACTTGCGGGCATTATTGTTGTGCTTATGATGATGATTTCCCGCATCAGTACGCTTTTTGACACGGTAAAGGACACATTCGGATTATGAATATTTTTGCCTTTGTCGGTGCGTCGCTTGTCATGTGCGTTATGATAATCACGGTCAGTCAGCTCAAGCCTGAGCTTTCGCTGCTTCTCACAATAGCCTGCGGCGTAGTGCTTACCATGTTCCTTCTCGGCGCTGTTGTTCCCTTGATCGGGGAAATAAATGCCATTGCTTTCGCGGCAGGCATTGACAGTGAACTTTTCGCAATCGTCCTAAAATCCTTCGGTATTTGCGTTGCTGTGCAGACTGCCTCCGACGTGTGCCGTGATTCGGGACAAAGCGCTCTTGCGGGGAAGCTGGAACTTGGCGGAAGGCTTGCGCTGCTGATAATAGCCCTGCCGCTTTTCAGACGGCTGCTTGACCTGGCTGTGGAGATAATAGGCAAATGAATATTATAGTCATTGAATCAAAAAGAACGGCAGCCCTCATTGTGATTTTCCTGTTGTCTTTGGCGGCGGGAGGAATCACGGTTTATGCCTCTGAGGAATTTGATCTTCAGAGGCAATATGAGGCAAGCGGTGCCGGGAGCGCGTTTGACAATCTTCCCGGCTCCGTCCGTGAAGAACTTGCGAATGCGGGAATTGACGCTGGGAATATTTCAACCGCGGAGAATATTAATCCCGCCGGAGTGATGAATTCGGTAATCTCAATGGCAGGTGAAGAAATTCAAACACCGCTTTCCGCCTTAGGTGTAATTATTGCCCTGCTGCTCTTCGCCTCTGTGATGAAAGGGGGCGAAAGCGCAGTAGATTCGCCGGTTTCGCCGTCGTTGAATGCCGTCGTATCTCTTGCCGTCGGCATAACGCTTGTAATGCCGGTGTCCGCGCTGCTGGATTCCGCGGACGAAGCGACCGGAATTGCCTGCCGGTTTAACGAGGCGTTCGGAACAGTCTTTGCGGGAATACTCATCGCAAATGGGCAGTCGTTCTCGGCTGCGGGGTACAGCGCGTTCCTCACTGGCGCGGTAAATGCCGCTTCGCTTTGCGCAAGCGAAGTAGTCATGCCTATGCTCAGGATATTTCTGGCGCTGTCATGCATCTCGGCAATTTCCGAAAGTGTACGGATAGACGCGGTGATCCGCTTCTTTGAGAAGTACGCAAAATGGCTGCTGGGATTCATGGCAGTGATGATATCGACTGTGCTGGGCATAAGCGGAATTATATCGGCTTCGGCGGACAGTGTCGGAGCACGCGCGGCAAAATTTGTCATATCGGGTTCGGTGCCGGTTGTAGGCGGCGCAGTGAGCGACGCGTATCTCTCAATCAAGAGCGGAATGACATTGCTGCGCAATTCCGCGGGTGCATTCGGAATAATTGCCACGGCGTATGTATTCCTGCCGGTAATAATCCGGACGATGCTGTGGAGCCTTGTAGCCGGAACAGGCGACGCAATATGCGAATCAATGAATCTGAGCGATCTGCAAAAACTGATGAAATCCATTTCGGCGGCTCTTTCGCTGCTGATGGGAATATTGGTATTTTCGGTTTTCCTGCTGACACTCGGCGGAATTATCGTGATGGCTGCCGCCGCGTGAATAACTGCTGCGATATCTCGGCGGGGTGTATCATACGGGACGTGTGCGGAAAAAACGGGACGGAGGGAAATAATTTGGAATCTGTAAGGGAATGGGCGGCAGCGGTATCCTGCGCCTGCGTCATAGGCTCAATGCTGTCGATGATATCGCCCGGAGGAGGCAGCAAAAGAATGCTCGGCATGATAATTACCCTTATGACAATGTGTATATTGTTTCGACCGTTGTCTTCCGCGATGGATCTTGCGCTGGACATTAAGAATTATTCTTTTGACGAGTCTCAGTACAGGAACAGTGAGCTTGAGGCGGAGGTTGAAAGGGGAGCAAAAAGCGTCTATGCCGCTTATCTTGAAGAAAATCTCTGCCGTGTGCTGGACGGTGAGGGGATTTCCTTCAAAAGTATCGAGGTAATTATGGATAATTCCGAGGACGGCTGCATATCTATTGGACAGGTGGAGGTGATCGTAAAAAATGAGGACGTAGACAAGACAGACAGAATAAAGGAGCTTCTGCGCGGCTGTATAGGCTTTGAGCCTGTAGTGAGGGCGCAATGAAAGGAAGTGAATTATCTGGAAAGCATAAGGAAATCGCTTAAAGCGGGAAGGATGGGCGAACTGCTGTTTTCCCCCGAAAAGTCCGAACTGAGAATAAAGCTGTTGCTTGCCGCCGGACTTGCGGCAATCGCACTGCTTTTTATTTCGGATTTCTTCGGAAAAGAAGCTGAGAGTACATCGGCGGAGCCGGCGGTATATTCCGTGTCAGAAATGAACTATGAGGAATACGCAGCCAGTCTGGAACGTCGCCTGACCGAGCTGATATCATCGGTGGACGGCGCGGGAAGCGCAAAGGTGATGGTTACGCTGGAATGCGGCACCGAATACGTTTACGCAAGCCAGCAGAAATCCACGTCGGCAGTCTCGGAAAACACCAATCCCGACGGCAGGGTCAGCCGCGACGAAAAGCGGAGCGGGGAGGAAAGCCTTGTGCTTATCGACGTCGGCAGGGGAGAGGAACCGCTGATATTGAAGCAGATAACCCCGACAGTGGCGGGAGTGGTAGTGCTTTGCAGCGGAGCGGACAACGTAAACGTCCGTCAGCAGATAATCAATGTGGTGACTACTGCTCTGGGTACAAGCTCCAACAGGGTATGCGTCACACGAATGGCATAATTCAATACAAAAATACCGGAGGTAAACCATATGAAAAACGGAAAAAGACATTTGATTCTGGCGGGACTTGTGCTTGCGCTCGGAACGGCAGTATATCTCAACTGGCAGTTCGCGCCGACAGAATCCTATGTTGTACCCACCAGGTCGGATGTATCTCGCTCGGATCTGGGCAAGGCGGAATTTGTTTCGGCAGAGCTGAAAGCGAACGCCGCTTCAAAGCAGAACGGAGCGCTGGCGGAGAGCCGCCTCAACCGCCAGACAGCACGAGACAAGGTGCTCGACGAGCTGGAAAAGCAGCTCAAAGACACAACTGCCGATTCTACGGCGAGGGCGCAGGCGCTCGAAGCCCGCACACAGCACGTCAAGGCGATACAGCTCGAAAACACGACCGAGACGCTCATAAAAGCCAAGGGATTCAGCGATTGCCTTGTGCTGATAAACGGGGATAAGGTATCAGTGCTCATTCCCGAATCCGACGGACTGACGAGCGAAAAGGTCTCGGTTATTACCGAGATAATCATGTCTCAGACCGGGACGGATATTTCGGACATCATTGTAACGCCTGTAAAATAGCTATTCACAACAGTCAAAAATAACCGCCTGTGAGGAATCCGGCTTGCACCGAAAGCACCCGCAGGCGGTTTATTGCGTGAAAACTCACGCTCATAATAAATCAAAATCAGACAATTACTGCCGATTGGCCTCCGATAGGGGGACATACTGGCAGAATGAATGCAAAAGAAACTGAAAACAATCAACCCTGGAAGTGGTCGCTGAAATCTCCGTCGCTGTCGAGAATTTCGGTGCTGCGGAAACCGCGGCGGGTTTTTTCCTTTTCGACGTTCTCGGAGAGAATGTTTCTGAATTCGCCGCAGTGCTTGATGTTTCTTATTTCGAGCATGGGGCAGGTCTTATCCTGGGAATGAACCTCGATGGTGCCAAGACCGAAGAGCTTCTGACCAAGTGTGCGCTTAACGCTGATGTCCTGAACTCTGTAGAGAAGGATTTCGTCCTCATAGGAATTGAGGAATCCCTTCTTGTAGATGAGCTTTTTTGTAGTGATAGCGTAAGTGGTGAAAGACCAGGGGAGAGCAAAAAATGTACGTCTCTTGCGCTCCTTGATAAGTACCGGATCCTGCTGAACCTGTTTTTTTGCCATATTAATTTACCTCCTGAAAAAAGCAATATGTTTTTTGTCGGCTGTTGATACAGCGGAGAATAAAACATTAATTTAATTAATTATAACATAAGATATTCAAAATAACAACTGATTTTCGATATTTTTTTATAAAAATGTCAGAACTGTTAAAAATAGCATGAAAATCCGTTATATTGCACTGCACATCACATATCCGTCACAAGCTTCAGCGACAACAGCGTCAATAATTTTGCCGCAGAGGTTTTCACCGGAAATCCGTGCGGGGGTATAATTTTCGGTATAGCCCTCGAAGATACCCGGCAGAACCTCGCGTTCGGCGAGAATTTTTACATTGAGACCAAGCTGAGAATTAAGAAATTCAGCGGCGGAGGCAGAAGTAGCTTTCATCATTTCGTCGCTGCGCAAGCTTTTGATATGCTCATCCACCTGATTCGGAAAAGAATCGGCGCGTGTGCCCTTCCTTCTGGAATAGGCGAACACATGGGAGCGCGCGAAACCGATTTCGCGGGCGAAAGCAAGGGACTCGGCGAATTCAGCGTCGGTCTCGCCGGCGAAGCCTACCATAATGTCTGTGGTTATCGAGGGATTGTCAAAAGTACGGCGAATCTTGTCGCAGACGTGTCTGAACTGCGATGTATTATAATGCCGGTTCATGCGCCTGAGAGTCTCGTCGCATCCGCTCTGGACAGCCAGGTGGAACTGCGGACAGAATTCCGGTATTTCCGCAAGTCCGTCAATAAGCTCATCCGGAGTGAGATCCGGCTCGAGTGAGCCGAGCCGGACGCGTTCGATGCCCTCGGCTGCGGCTGCGGCACGCACGGCGTCAAGCAGACCGGCGCCAATGTCGCTGCCGTATGCCGAAAGGTTGATTCCCACCAGAACCACTTCGCGGTAATTTTTACCGATTCGCCGCGATTCCTCCGTGATATCTTCAATTGAACGGCTGCGCACGCGTCCGCGGGCGTAGGGAATAATGCAGTAGGTGCAGAAGCGGTTGCAGCCGTCCTCTATCTTGATGTATGCGCGAGTGCGCTCGTTCATGCCGCTAATGGAGAAGCCGTCGACGTATGCTTTGCCGTGAGGCTTGATATCTATGATCCGCTGATGAGTGCGCATGAACTGTTCTATGCAATCGGGCAGTCCAGCGCGATTGGAATTGCCAATAATTATATCGGCTTCCTCTATCGAACAGCATTCCTCTGGGAATGCCTGCGGCATACAGCCGGTGAGGATTATCACGGCGTTGGGGTTTTCGCGTCTCGCGCGGCGAATTGTCTGACGCACCTTTTTGTCTCCCGTGGCTGTAACGGTGCAGCTGTTCACAATGAAAACGTCTGCCTGCTGCCCCTCGTTCACCTTTTCAAAGCCGTGAGAGAGAAGCATTTCCATCATGACCTGCGATTCATACTGATTTACCTTGCAGCCAAGTGTTGCTATTCCTGCTTTCAATTTATTCTGAATACCTCGCTTCATTCATTAATCATACAATTCGTCGAGCAGGGCGTATAATTCGTCGATTTTTTGCTGAACTTCAGCAGCCTTGCCTGTCATTTCCATTATTTTGGCGTAATCGGAGCTGACGTCAGGAAGAGTCATCCGCTCATTAAGCTCGATAAGTTCGGCTTCAAGCCGTTCAATTTCATTTTCGGAGTTTTCTATCTGCTTCAGACGTCTGCGTTCGGCAGCGGCAGCCTCCTTGCGCTGCTTGTAATCGTTTACCCGCTTTTCCTTTTCTTCATTGGCGGGAGATGGCGACGCCACGCCCGCCCGCAATGAATGTGCGGCACGATAAGCGGTGAAATCGTCGTAATTTCCGATATATTCGGTGACGATGCCGTTTTCCATATAATAAATCCGGTCGGCAAGCCTGTTGATAAAATATCTGTCGTGAGACACCATGAAAATAGTACCCTCGTAGCAGGTGAGCGCCATTTCGAGCGCCTCGCGAGATATGATGTCGAGATGGTTTGTCGGTTCGTCGAGAAGCAGCATATTACAGCGTGAAAGCATCAGCTTGAGTATCGCGACCCTTGCTCTTTCGCCGCCGCTGAGATCGGCAATGTTCTTGAAAACGTCGTCGCCCTTGAAAAGGAACGCCGCCAGCGATGAACGTACTTCCGTCTCGGTCATTCGTGGATATTCGTCCCAAATTTCGTAGAGCACGGTCTTTGATTCGTGCAGCGATTCCTGCGTCTGGTCGTAGTAACCGATATCCACGTTTGCGCCAATGGAGATATATCCGGTGGTGCCTGCCAGCCGTGAGCAGAGCATTTTGAAGAGCGTAGTTTTTCCGCATCCGTTCGGACCCAGAAGAAACACGCGTTCGCCCTTTTTAATGTCGATGTTGACGCCGTGAAATATTTCCTTCGCCCCGTAGGCGAATGACAGTTCGGTCCCCTTGAGAACGTCGTTGCCGCTTTCGTTTTTTACCGGAAAGTTAAAGCTGAAATTCTCCGGAAGTCTGTCTACTGCCACAAGAGTTTTTTTGAGGCGTTCGATTTGTTTCAGCTTGCTCTCCGCGGTACGGATGTTCTTTTCCCTGTTCCAGCGGCGCTGCTGTTCGACAATGCCCTCGATACGCTTAATCTCGCGCGTGGTGTTTTCAAAGTGGCGAATAGCTATCTCGCGGTTTTCGGCTTTTTTGTCGATGTAATAGCTGTAATTTCCGCCGTAGATCGTCAGCTTTCCGTTTTCAAGCTCAAACGTCTTGTTGGTCACTCTGTCAAGGAAATATCTGTCGTGCGAAATGACTATGTAAGCGCCCCGGAAGGATTTCAGAAAATCCTCCAGCCATTCCACGGAGGAAATATCAAGGTGGTTGGTAGGCTCGTCGAGCAGAAGCAGGTTCGCTCCTGAGAGCAGCATCTTGCAGAGCTGCACCTTGGAGCGCTGCCCTCCGCTGAGCGTATAGATGCCCTGTGAGAGCTGCTGTTCGGTGAAGCCCAGACCGAGCAGGGCAGAGCGCGCCCGGTTGCGGTAGGTCAGACCGCCTCGGTCGTTGTATTCCTCGGTAAGTCTGTGCTGTTCGTCTATGAGCGCGGAAATATCGCCCTGGTTTTTTGAAATAAGGTCGTTCAGTTCGCTTAGTCTGCGGTCGATCTGTTTCAGATCGTCGAATACCGTAAGCAGCTCGTCAAAAACCGTGTGGCTGCTGTTGATGGCGAACTGCTCGACATATCCGATACGCGCGAGCCTGCTCTTTCCGAACGAGCCGGCGTCCGGGGAGTATTCTCCGGTAAGTATCCTGAAAAGGCTGGTCTTGCCGCATCCGTTCACACCAACAAGACCCACACGGTCACGTTCGTCAATGAGAAAATTAACGTCGCCGAATACATTGTGTGTGCCGAAGGATAGTTCCAGTCCGGCGGCATTCATCAGGGTCACTGTATACACCCTCTTTGTCATCAAGTTTATCAGAGCCTGTTCGCGGGTAAATAAGCAGCTGCGCACATGAAGATGTACGGAACAGGCTCTTTGATTATATCAAAATTCATTGGTATAATCAAGGAGAATTTTATCCTTTATTCGTCATGAAAGGGAATAATAATCTCCGGCTGAAATATAATTATAATGTGCTTATGATAAATATTTAATGCTTAATAAATAATTGGAAAAGAACATTGTGATAATATATATATAACTAAGTGATAAAAATATTATGAAAATATATAGCGCTATAAAATGTTAAAGAGTTTTATTAATTTAGCAGCAAAAACACGTTTTTTTTCATAAACCTATTGACTTATTCTGATAAAAATGTTAGAATTAAAACAAATGATAGTTTTCATTTACAAAAAATTTCTGATTTGTAAATCTTTCTGAATCATAAATATGTTGTAGTTACAATCAGCATATTTTTAATAATTTATTTCTTACTGGAAAGGGCGGGTATTATATGTATTATAAGGACGGGTGCGGTGTTTTGAATGTTGTCGGTCCCAAGCTCAAGAGCTTGAGGAACGACAAAAATATATCTCAGGCAGAATTCAGCAAGCTCTGCAAGGAGAAGGGCGTAAAGCGGTCCGTTGCCACAATCAGCAAGATTGAGAATCAGCTCCGTTCGGTATATGATTACGAGGTTCAGATCTTTGCCGATGTGCTTGGAATCCCGATCGACGAACTTTATGCTTTAGAGCAAGTTGAAATTGAGGATGAGGTTCAGAGCGCCTGCTGAGAGTTTATTAATATTGTGGGGAGAATAATTATCAGCAGAATAATTTGGATGTGGGAATATAAAATTATAATCTCAATAATCCCGGAGATCCGCAGGTATTCATTAATGAAGCCCGCGGATTTTGTCGTATAAGAGCCTGCTGACGAATCTCTCCACGC
>ONWI01000131.1 GCA_900321515.1 uncultured Eubacteriales bacterium
GACACCTCGCCCCTCGATGTGTTTTGATTTTCATACAGGGAACGGCTTCCTTCGGAAGACAGGCGGTCCGGGAAGCAGCTATCCCGAAATAATATCGGCATAGTCGGTCAGGCATGATCGGCTATGCCTTTTTTGGTAGATAAAAAGGAGGCTTTTCCTATTGGTCATTCAACTACCTTACCAATACCACTGTCGGATAATTCACAAATTGTTCATACAATGAGCCTTTCAAATGCGTTTTATCTATGTAAGGAGGCATTGAACAACATGACAACACCCGAAGAAATCATCGCCAGATATTCCACACTGGTGATGAACATAGCAAGGTCGCGCGTAAGTATCTCTGACGCGGACGATGTTTACCAGGAGGTATTTTACCGATACATAGACAAGGAACCGCATTTTAAGGACGAAAAGCACGAAAAGGCCTGGTTTATCCGTGTGACATGCAATATTATCAACAGCATGTACCGTAAATCAGAGCTGAAGCAGCGTTTCGATATGCCGGACGAGGATATGTGCGACATCATCTCAGACAAAGACTTTGCCGCCGAAGCCGAACAGAAGGCGGATTTTGAAAACCGCCTCGCCAGGCTTGGCGCAAAGGAAAAGGCGGTCCTGATGCTGTATTTCGACTGCGGCTACAATGTCCGGGAAATAGCGTCTATTTATCAAGTGACAGAGAATGTGATAAAGCGGCTTTTGATGAAGGCAAAAAGAGACTATCGCAATATCGGGGAAAAGGAGGACAAGCACAGATGAGTCACACAAATCCCACTTTATTTGACAGAGAGTATTCCCATCGCGATGAGGAACAAGTGACGTTCCGTTTGGTGATGCGCGAGGATCCGGTGTCGGACGAACTGAAGGCCGCTACCATAGCCGGAATGAAGCAGCGGCTGAAAGCGAAGAAACAGCGCGAGGCAAGGCGCAAAATGATTACCAGGCGGGTCGTCGCCGCAGCCGCCGTCGTGCTGGTACTGCTCTGTATCACACCGCTGGGCGGATATGTCACGAGCGCCGCCGAGAGCTTCTTTTCGTCGGTTTCGGAGTGGATGAACAGCGTGTTTAAAATAAGCCGTTCCCGCGTTGACGCCGACCAGGAAGAAAGATTCAAAATAGATATCACCGAAGCCATGCTGGTCAATGATTCGCTCTGTATATCGCTCAAGACCAATAACGACCTGCTGCAGCTCAGCGCGGAGGGCAGAATTTACGACGAAGAGGGACACAGTGTTCCGCTTTATGCCACCCCCCGCAAGGCAGGCGTTATAGGAGGATTACTCGACGATAACGGCGGTAATAACGGATGGAGAATGTACGCGCCGGATCTATACGATGTGATCAAATCGCCCGACGGCAGCTATCGCTGTTCCCTGACCGTAACCGCCCGACTCGAAACGGACGACGCCTGTTTTTCGGATCGCACCGAGAAAAAAAGCTTTGATTTTCCGCTGGAAAACGTGGATAATCTGTTCAAAGCCAAGCGCTATAAAATAGGGAAGAAAATAAAAAACAACGGCGTCATATTCAACTTTACCGAACTGCTTGTTTCAGAAAACTCTCAGACTGTCATGGGAACCGTTACCTGTGAAGACGGTCATTCTTTCCATGCGCATGACTGGTTCGCAGCAGAATTGACTATGCCGGATGTGACAGACAGGAAATACGGTCAGGAGGATGTCTTCAGCGGCAATTTTTCCCTTTCAGACGCCTACAGGATAAGTAAGACAAAATATGTGATAATGTGTGAGTTTGCTTCCAATTATCAATATTATGAGAATAATACCGACTACTACCATTTCCATGAATTTGAAAAACCGCCGTACAAAATTATCATACATTCGGTGACATACAATAAGGTGACAGAGAAACAGGCATACTCCGAAGCAAAGCCGATCGAGTATGGAAAGCTTCCCGAAATATACCTGCCGATAGCGTACAATCAGCGCGGAGAGATCGAAACAACATATCAAAATATCTCATTCCCTGTTACCGATAACATTA
>ONWI01000044.1 GCA_900321515.1 uncultured Eubacteriales bacterium
ATTGTCAAACCAAACGGCAGCCGCAGCTCGGATTTCCGCTATTCCGGTTATTCTATCGCGCAGAAACGTGAACCGCTGCGCACACTGCCTTCCTCCTATGCGGAGGAAGGCAAAGCCGAACAGCTGATCGTCACACTTACGGACAACGACCTTACTCTGGCGCTGTGTTATGTAGTCTATCCGGAATGCGACGTTATCACCCGCAGTGCAGCGCTGACCAACGGCGGCGCGCCGATTCAGATCGAACGGCTTCTCAGCACGCAGATCGACCTTCCGTTCTACGGAACAGCGGTAACTTCCTTCCACGGCGCTTGGGCGCGGGAAATGAACAAATCCACATCCACCATGGTCGCCGGAAAATTTGTAGTGGAATCGCGTGCTGGCTGCTCTTCTAACCGCGCCAACCCGTTCTTTATGGTGCATGAACCCAGAGCGACCGAGTATTCCGGCAGCGTTTACGGATTCAATTTAGTCTACAGCGGCAACCATTACGCCGCCGTCGAAATCAGTTCCATCGGCAAGACACGCATCGTGCAGGGCATTCAGCCGGAGGGCTTCCGCTGGGTTCTTGGCAAGGGGGAAACCTTTGAAGCTCCCGAAGCGGTAATGACGTTCTCTCCCCACGGCTTCATGGGACAGAGCGTTAATATGCACCGTTTCGTCAACTCCCATATCGTGCGCGGCGAGTGGAAGGGCAAGCCTCGTCCCACGCTGCTCAACAGCTGGGAAGCCTGCTATTTCCGCATTTCCGAAAACACTCTGCTCGACCTCGCCTCCGACGCCAAGAGCCTTGGCATTGAAATGCTTGTTATGGACGACGGCTGGTTCGGCAAGCGGAATGATGACAGACATTCGCTCGGAGACTGGGACGCGAACAAAAAGAAGCTCCCCCACGGTCTTCAGCGACTTGGTGAACGCATTCGCCGCACGGGAATGCAGTTCGGCATCTGGGTGGAGCCGGAGATGATCAACACCGAAAGCAATCTCTATAAGCAGCATCCAGAATGGGCGATGGCGATTCCGGGCGAATTGCATTCCGAAGGGCGCAATCAACGGATTCTTGACCTCGCCAATCCCGAAGTGGTGCGGTTCGTTATAGAAAAAATGTCTGAGGTCTTTACCCAGTCCGGCGCGGATTACGTCAAATGGGATATGAACCGTATTTTCTCCGATGTCTTTTCGCCCTACCTTCCTGCCGAACGGCAGGGCGAAACCGCCCACCGCTACATCTGCGGACTGTATCAGATCTTAGACGAGTTAACCCGCCGGTTCCCGCAGATTCTCTTTGAAGGCTGCGCGTCGGGAGGCAACCGCTTCGACCTCGGCATTCTGAGTTATTTCCCGCAAATCTGGGGGAGCGACAACACCGACGCTGTCAGCCGGACATATATTCAGGAAGGCTACAGTTACGGATATCCGCAATCCTGCGTCGCCGCGCACGTATCGGCAAGTCCCAATCACCAGA
Source organism: uncultured Eubacteriales bacterium (assembly GCA_900321515.1). GTDB lineage: Bacteria > Bacillota > Clostridia > Oscillospirales > Acutalibacteraceae > RUG762. Next base: position 1,466 of record ONWI01000044.1, read on the forward strand.
CTTTGCGGGAAACCTCAGAGGAAACCCGTTTCAACGTGGCGGTCTTCGGGCTTCTGGGTTATGAATACGACGTGCGTGATCTGAGTTCGGAACAGAAAAAGCAGATTGCCGCGCAGGTGGCGCTCTACAAAAAGCTGCGCGAGACACTTCAATTCGGTCAGTTCTACCGCATACGCTCGGGCAATATCCACGAATGGCTATGCGTTTCCCCTGACAAAAAGCAGGCTGTCGGCATGATGCTTCAGGAATTGGTAAAACCGAATACGCAGGCGGAGCGCTTCTATGCCAGAGGTTTGAACCCCGATGCTACTTACCGCTTCTACAATATCTCCCGGCGGATTGATATTAAGCAATTCGGCAGTCTGATCAACACCATAGCGCCCTTCCATGTGAAGCAGGATTCCGCAATGCACAATCTCATTGCAAAGGCGGTTAAGATGAACGGCGAAACGGAGAACTGTATTGTCACCGGCGATGTGCTGATGTCCACAGGTGTTGCATTGAAACCCGCCTTCTCAGGCACAGGTTTCAATGAGAACGTCAGAGTGTTCCCCGACTTCGCGTCAAGGCTGTATTTCATCGAGCAGCAATAAGCCGCGTTACGGCGATTTATTCCTTCCCTCGAAAATAAAGCGGCGCCATCCGTACACGTTGAGATACCGAACACGCTCTAAAAACGGGCTGACTTGAAACTCTCAGGTCAGCCCGTTTTATTTCGCTTTATGAGATAATCTGAATAAACCGGTCAAACGCCGCCTGTCCTTCGGACGTGCGCTTGAATACTCCCGCGTCCTCCAGCACATGCAGGAAAACCTTGCCGACTTCTTCTTCCAGCGCCGCGTGAACTTCCTCACGGGATTTGCCGCACAGCAAGGGCGCAAAGGCAGCCGCCCATTCGGCGTGTTTGGCAATGGAAGCCTCCGAAGCGATATCCTTTCCTTCCATAATAAATTCCTCAAGAAGAGCCATCTCACTATGCAGGCGCGATGGCAGCACTGCCAGTCCCATCACTTCAATCAGACCGATATTTTCCTTCTTGATGTGGTGCCATTCGGCGTGAGGATGAAAAATCCCCATCGGATGCTCCGGCGATGTGAGATTGTTGCGCAGACAGAGGTCAATTTCAAAGTCGGCTCCTCTGCGACGGGCAATAGGCGTAATGGTATTGTGGGGTACGCCGTCGGTTTCGGCAAAGATTGTAGCTGCCTCGTCAGTATAAGTCCTCCAGGCGCTGAGAATCTTCCCCGCCAGTTTTACCAATTCCGCGCTGTCCCCCCCGGTAAGACGTATAACCGAAAGTGGCCATCTGACCACGCCGCAACGCACTCCTTCGAAACCTTTGACCGCAAAATTCCTTTCAACAGGCGCTTTTTCCATTGCAAAGGTGTAATGCCCGCCCTGAAAATGATCATGGCTCAGAATCGAGCCGCCCACAATCGGCAGATCGGCATTGGAGCCTACAAAATAATGCGGAAACTGCCGCACAAAATCAAACAGTCGCGCAAAGGCAGTTTCATCAATTTTCATCGGCACATGGCGGCTATTAAAAACAATGCAATGTTCGTTGTAATAGACATAGGGGGAATATTGCAGAAACCAGTCATCGCCGTTCAGCGTAAGCGGAATCACACGGTGATTTGAACGTCCCGGATGACCGACGCGGCCGGCATAACCTTCATTCTCGGCACAGAGCTGACAGAGGGGATAAGCTGTGGATTTGGTTCTGCCCGCCGCGGCGATGTCGCGCGGATCCTTCTCCGGTTTTGAAAGGTTGATTGTAATGTCAATCTCACCGTATTCGCACGCCACCTTCCATTTGCGGTCGCGCGCAATGCGGTCACGGTGGATGTAATTGGTGTCCCCGCTGAAACGGTAATACCAATCGGTTGCCTCCTGCGGTGATGAAGCATACTTCTCACGGAAAATCCGTACCACCTGTGCCGGACGCGGAGTGAGACAGTTCATGAGCTTCGCCTCAAAGATGTCACGGCTCTCGCCGCTGTCCGCCGCAATGCCGCAAATCACAGCGGAATCGGTCAGTTCTCTGAGAATATCCGGGAGGGAAACTCCTTCATAGGGTTCGGTATTATCATAATCGTCCTCCCGCAAAAGGTCGAGCAGCATATTGCGGGAGTAAAACTCTTCGATGGGGTCGGTCAGTCCCTTATCAATGCCATACCTCACAAGACTGGCAATAGCCTGATTAATCACGATGATATGCCTCCGTTTCAAATAACATTCTATCCGATTGTAAAAGTTGGAAATGTCCGAAATTCGGGACTTGCGCATTTTAAGCCTGAGCTTTTTTCTCCAGCCGGGAGGGACGGATTTAGATTTTTACGATTTCGATATTCGCCTGACCCCGATTTTTGTCCGGGTGCATTTCGCTCGGCTCCGCCGAGCTTGGGGGCTCTGCCCCACCGCTCCGCAAGGGCTCTGCCCTTGACCTGCCAGGAGGGCCAGCCCCCCTGGACCCCCATTATTGGCGCTGCGCGCTTTCATTTATCATATGAATCGTCCTTGAAGCACCCAGTTTTTCGCGTCGGTTATCTCGCACTCGGCAAAACTGCCTATCAGATCGGGACTACCCATGCATTTGACGACAATGTTTGCGCCCGTGCGGCAGAAAAGCGAATTGTCGCGGTTATCCAGACCCTCAACTAGCACACGCTGACGGCTGCCCATCATTGAGGCGCACCGTTCGGCAGCTATAGCCTCCTGAGTTTCCAGCAGTTCCTTCATCCATTTTGCTTTTTCGGCGTGTGGGACGGGGTCTTCCATTTTTGCTGCGGGAGTACCCTCGCGCGCGGAATAGATGAATGTGAAAAGCGATGTATATCTGACTTCACGCACAAGTGAAAGCGTCTCCTGAAATTCCTCGTACGTCTCACCGGGAAAACCTACGATAATATCGCTTGTAAGCGATATATCGGGCATTTTTTCCCTCGCCATGCGCACGAGTTCAAGATATTTTTCACGGGTGTAGCGTCGGTTCATCGCCTTGAGCACTCGGTTGGAGCCGCATTGCACCGGAAGATGAAGATGATGCGCCGTGTGTCTGCCCTGAGCCATCGCGTCGAGCAGTTCGGGAGTGCAATCCTTTGGATGGCTGGTCATGAATCTCAGCACATAGTTCCCGTCGATGCTGTCGATTTCCCGAAGAAGCTTTGGAAAATTCCAGTCCTCGCCGTCTGAACTGACGGAATTTCTGACGGCATAGCTGTTGACGTTCTGTCCGAGAAGAGTGATCTCCTTGTACCCGGCGGATATTATATCCCTTGCCTCAGTGAGTACCCGGTTAGCGTCGCGGCTGCGTTCTCTGCCCCGTACATGAGGCACTATGCAGTAGGTGCAGAAGTTGTCGCATCCGTACATTATAGGCAGCCATGCCCTGATAGCGCTGTCACGCCTGACCGGCAGCGCTTCACATATCGAGCTGTCCTCCTGTGACAGTTCAAATACCCGTTTGCCGCCTGTCAGTGTGCGGTACAAAAGTTCGGGAAATCTGCTGATTACATGTGTGCCAAAGACCAGATTGACGTGCGGGTAGCTTGCCCGGATCTTGTCGGCGACGCTCTTCTGCTGAACCATACAGCCGCACAGTGCAATTATCAGATTGGGGTTGCGGTTTTTGACGTGCTTGAGCGCTCCGACATTGCCGAAGACCCTGTCCTCGGCGTGTTCCCTTACCGCGCAGGTGTTGTAGAGAATGAAGTCCGCTCTGTCGGGATCGTCGGTGAAATCAAATCCCATCTCGGCAAGCATTCCGTTAATCCTCTCGCCGTCCGAAACATTGCCCTGACAGCCGTAAGTGTGTGTGAAAGCAAGAGGCGTTCTTCCTTCCAGACGGGCGTCCATTACGGAACGCACGAGCTGGCAGTATTCTTTGATATCGTCGGAGTTTTTATTCTTAGTTATGTTATCCATTAATATATTATTTCACGCTCCTTTCCTGATAATAACATTATAATTATAAATAATTGCAAATGCAAGCTGAGTCAAAGCCTGCATTTGCAATTTATAATTTTATGGCGCGGAATCATTTGTCCCTGTTCTTTTTGGCAGCCTCGATAAAGCTCTTGAAGAGCGGGTGCGGGCGGTTCGGACGAGATTTGAATTCGGGGTGGAACTGACATGCCACAAACCACAGATGTTCGGGCAGTTCGATCATTTCGACCACATGACCGTCCGGAGCCTGTCCGGAGAATACAAGACCGTTTCTCTCGTATTCGCCGCGGTAGATATTGTTTACCTCATAGCGGTGACGGTGACGTTCTTCTATCAGGTCGGTGCCGTAACATTCATGCACCTTGGAACCGGGCAGCAGCTTGCAGGGATACTTGCCGCGGCGCATGGTTGCCCCGCGTTCGGTTACATTTCTCTGTTCGGGCATAAGATCGATGACCGCATGAGACGTGTCATGATCGAATTCCATACTGTTGGCGTCTCTGAAGCCAAGCACATTGCGGGCAAATTCGATCATTGCTATCTGCATGCCAAGGCAGATGCCGAAATAGGGAATGTTGTTTGTGCGGGCGTAATTTGCCGCGAGTATCATGCCCTCAATGCCTCTGTCTCCGAAGCCGCCGGGGACAAGAATGCCGTCAACGTCGCCGAGTTTTTCAAAAACGTTTGTTTCGGTTATGGTATCGGAATCGACCCATTTGATATCTATATCGACCTTGTTGCCGAAGCCGCCGTGCTTAAGGGCCTCCACCACGCTTATGTAGGAATCGTGAAGGGCGGTGTATTTGCCGACCATGGCTATCCTCACCGATTCCGTGAGATTCTTGGCGGTTTCCACCATTTCTATCCAGTCGGAGAGATCCTGCGGAGCGTTCACGTCGATGCCGAAATACTCGCAGACGATATCATCCAGTTTTTCGCCTTTCAGGAACAGGGGCGCTTCGTAAAGCAGCGGGACGTCGAGATTGGCAATGACGTTCTTTTCTTTGATGTTGCAGAATGTGGCGATCTTGCCCTTTATGGAAGGATCAAAGGGCTGTTCCGAGCGAAGCACAATGATGTCCGGCTGTATGCCGACTCTCAGCAGTTCCTTTACGGAGTGCTGTGTAGGTTTGGTCTTGTGCTCCTTGCTTGCCGCAAGATAGACCAGGAGTGTGACGTGAATAAAGAGACAGTTGTTTCTGCCAATGGTATTGGAAAACTGTCTGATGGCTTCAAGGAATGCCTGGCTTTCTATATCGCCCACCGTGCCGCCGATCTCAACGATGGCAATATCGGCGTTCTGCTTGTTCATGGCGATATATTCCTGTATCTCGCGCGTAATATGCGGAATTATCTGAACCGTGCCGCCGTTGTAATCGCCGCGGCGTTCGCGGCTGAGCACGTTCTGATAGATTTTGCCGGAAGTGGCGTTGCTGCTGCTGTTAAGGTTTTCGTCGATAAAGCGCTCATAGTGACCGAGATCAAGGTCGGTTTCGGCTCCGTCGTCGGTGACGAACACCTCTCCGTGCTGAATGGGATTCATGGTACCGGGATCGATATTGAAGTACGGGTCGAGTTTCTGCATTGTGACACGCATGCCTCTGGCTTTGAGCAGTCTGCCCAGAGACGCGGCAGTAATTCCCTTGCCGAGACCCGAAACAACACCGCCCGTGACAAATATGTACTTGGTAGACATTTTGAATAACCTCTTCTCCATATTTAAATGGTGATCAAAAAAACAAACAACTCAATTATTTTATCATGTTTTTAAGTTCTTTGCAATAGACAAAACCGAAAAAAAGCGCCGAAAAGCACAAAATACGCATATTCGGCTATTTGAACACTTCACCCTTTGAAGAAGAGTCTTTTTTAAATAAAATTACAATACCGCACACAGACATTTTATCATTCGGAAAACTGTCCCGCCTTGTTTTCCCACTCGTCCTGTTTAAAGCCGACGAGCACAAATCCATCTCCCACAAGGATTGGCCGTTTTACCAGCATTCCGTCGGTGGCGAGCAGGCGGAGCTGTTCCTCCTCCGACATTCCGGGCAGTCTGTCTTTGAGGAACAGCGATTTGTAGAGCGTTCCGCTTGTATTGAAGAACTTGCGGAGCGGCAGTCCGCTGGTTGCGTGCCACTTTACAAGCTCGTCGTATGTGGGATTTTCCTGCTTTATGTCACGCATGGTGTACATAATATTGTTGCGGTCAAGCCATGCCTTTGCCTTCTGGCATGTGGAGCATTTAGGGTAACAGATAAAAAGCATTTGCGTGTCCTCCTGATTCCTATATAATGACGCCGTTGCAATGGTCTATCTCATGCTGGATTATCTGTGCGATATTGCCTGTGAAGGTCTGCGTTCTGGTCTGGAAGGAACGTGTTTTCCACTCGACCTTGATATTTTTGTAGCGGGTGACGCTTCTCGCGCCGTAGTGCGAGAGACATCCCTCTACAGCCTCGTAAGGCACAGAGTGGCTGATTATGCGCGGGTTGAACATTTCCATAGCCATCCCGCCCAGATCGACGACGATAATGCGCTTCTTTACGCCTATCATATTTGCTGCCATGCCGACGCACTCGGCGGAATGTGCCCTGAGTGTGTCGAGCAGGTCGTCGGCTACCGGAATGTCATCCGGCGTTGCGGGGACCGACTTCTGTCCCAGAAACAGTGCGTCTTTTATGATGGGTCTTATCATTATTGTAGGCCTCCTTTTAGAGTTTATACCGGTACAATTCAAAGGCATTATACCATAAATCTGATTCAAACACAATAAAAAAATACCTGCCCGATAAACTTATTTGATGAAAAATATGTGCTATTAAATTTATGTCGATTCTTACCACGCTCAATGCAGTCCTTTCCGGGTGGAGAAATAAAATGCGCAAGCCCCGAATATCTGACATTTTACACTTTTTACAATCGGCTATATTACAAATCGTAAAGGAGATTATTATCAGACTTATCCACGCTTTCCACAGACTTTTCCACTGCAACTTACGAAAACGGGGGCTGTATGGTGGGAATCAAGCGACTTTTCAACGCAGTTATCCACCGACTGTTGAAAAGTCGGCGTTAAAAGAGGTTGATTTTTCCATTTTGACATGAATATTACAGTAAGTTCATGCAAGATGTAATTAATATAAAGATTAAATATTTTAAGTCAAAAATATGTTTAAATTAACCAAGAAAAAATAGCCAAGTTGGTTGAATATGAAAGAATAATGTGCTATCATATTAAATGGCTAAAATTAACGCACACAGTTGATTTTGTTATTTTACAATAGCCGATTTTCATAATTAAAGGAGCGTACAAAGATGGCAGACACTATTATCACGGGTATTATAGGAGCAATGGACGTCGAAGTTGAGAACATTGCCGCAAAAATGCAGGATACAGAGCACGAGGTGGTAAGCGGCATTCCGTTTTCCAAAGGCACGCTCAGCGGCAGGCAGGTTGTGCTGGCACGCTGCGGCATAGGCAAGGTCAATGCATCGGTTTGTGCTCAGATAATGATCAGCTTGTTCGGCGTAAACGAGATAATCAATACCGGAGTTGCCGGCGCTGTGATTAAGGGAATTAAGCAGAATGACATAGTGATAGCCGAGCGGTTTGTGCAGCATGATGTTGACACTACTCCCATAGGTGATCCGGTGGGCTTTGTTTCCACTGTCAATAAGGTATTTTTTGAAACAGACAAGGGCATTACATCCCGCCTGAGAGCTGCTATAGGCAATAAGGCGCGTATTCATCTCGGCACAGTTGCCACAGGCGATCAGTTTATCGCCGATAAAAAGACCGGCAAAAAGATTCACGAGCGATTCAACGCGAGCGCCTGCGATATGGAGGGAGGAGCTATTGCACAGGTATGTACGCTTGCCGGCATACCGTTCGGCGCTGTGCGCTGCATATCCGACTCCGCCGACGAAAAGGCGCACATGGATTATCCGGAATTCGCGGCAAAGGCCGCGGCTACCTGCGCGGCAATGGTGATTGAATATTTCAGGTATTTTGAAAACTGACGGTATTGAATAACAGGTGATATTGAAAAATGTTTCTTTTCGGAAAATCAAAGAGCAACGATTCCAGGGAACTGCGTTCCGGCACAGTTGAGCGTGAGATTTCGAGAATGATTGCCATTCCCTCTGATCCCGATTCCATAACCGATACGGACGAGGTTCACGCAAGATTTCACGACACCGATGAGCTGATATTCGGACAGACTGCGCAGGCGCCGTTTACGGTGACCTACAAGGGAATCGAATATGTTTTTGATACAGCCGACGTTGAATTTGACATGGAAGAGGATGAACCCGCACTCGGCGCGCTCAGTGATTCTGAACGTGAGACGGTAATCAGGGCGGATCATGCCTTTGGCGTGGAGATGTTTTATGCTGATAACAACATGGATTCATATCATCTCCAGGTCAAGCTGCTTAATATGCTTGTGCCCGAAATGGCGGCGATGTTCGACGACAATGCCTACAGGGCACATTCCGGCAGATGGGTCAGAATGACCGCTGAGTCCGGAGTCGCGCCTTCCCCCGATTACATGTACACAATTCACGCGGTCAACGACAGCGAAAACGGCACCGACAGTGTGTGGCTCCACACCCACGGACTTACCCGCTGCGGCACTATCGAGCTGGAAATATTGGGCGCAGCCCTGAATAATTGGCATGATCTTGGAAACGCCCTCAATCAGATAGCTCACAGGCTTGTGGGAGACAATAAGTTCATCGACGAGATGGAGCCAAAGCTGATGGGTAAAACCGGCGACGGCAGGGACATTGTGGTGACGTGGCAGCGCAGCGAGTGGTCGTTCAGGGACTTCCCGGAAAGCATAGTGGGAGGCCCTGCGGACCGCAACGACGAACACAGCAGCAATATGGGCGTAATCTATCTTTACGCCACCGAGGACGATCAGCTTGACGGCAGGATTACGCCGATTGTCAGATGGGCGGACGCGCTGAGCGAAAACTCGATATTCTTCAAGACCACATCCGAGACACTCCGCATGAAGGCACTGGCGCATGAGCGCGTTGACTGGCTGAAAAGGCTTTACAATGAACTGCCCGAAAAACAGATCATAGTAAAAATAGGCTTGAAGCCCGATCCGGAGTACGGATTCGACGACGATCAGTGTGAATATATATGGTTTGAGGCGGATGAGCTTCGTCAGGACGGTTTCACAGCGACCCTGACTCAGGACGCCTTTTATGTAAATGGAATGGTCGAGGGCGTAAAGAGGAATTGCGGATATGATGAAATAGCGGATTGGCGCGTTTTTACCTCTGAGGAGACTTATTCTCCGGACAATATTTATAAATACGCTGTATTATGACGTTTTTTCCACAGGTCGTTAATTATGCAGAGCAAATGGAAAAGCGCTGCCTACCGGTTCAGACGGAGAGAGCAGCGCTTTTTTTCCGCCTTGGAGTAATACGAATTACGCATTTTCGCGCATAACTATTGACAAGGTACGTTGAAAACTGCTATAATGTAATTTACAGAAATATGTATGCTCATGGGTATGAGATTATTGTTTCTGCATCATTGGGTAAATAATCATATGAAAGGACGGAACGTATGGTAAGAAGCATGACGGGCTACGGGCACGCTCAGGCTACACTTCACGGAAGGGATATTTCTGTGGAAATACGGTCTGTGAATCATAAATATTTTGATTTTTCGGTAAGAACTCCGAGAGGATATTCCTTTGTGGAGGATAAGATACGCAGCTTTGTCAAAGAACGCGTGGCGCGGGGCAAGATAGATGTATATGTAACTATTCTGACCGTTGACGAAGCAGCCGCTCAGGTTATTCTCAACAAATCGCTCGCGGAGGGATATATTAAAGCTCTGCGGGAGCTGAGCGCCGAATTTGGTCTGACCGACGATATTTCCGTGTCGAGCGTCGCCAGATACAGTGATATTTTCACCGTAAAGCGCGCTGAGCAGGACGAGGATGAAGTCTGGAACGATCTTTCCGGTGTGCTTGCCGAGGCTGTGGAACACTTTATATCAATGCGTGAGGCTGAGGGAGTCAGGCTCAGGGATGACGTGATGGGCAGAATGGAGCACATTCTGGAAATTGTGGAGCAGGTTGAGCGGCTTTCTCCCCAGACGCTGGAGAATTACAAAGCGCGTCTGAGAGCAAAGATTGAGGAGCTTTTGGGCGACGCTTCGGTTGACGAGCAGCGCCTGCTGACAGAAACGGCAATATTTGCAGACAAGATTGCCGTCGATGAGGAAACCGTCCGGCTTAGAAGCCATTTTGACCAGATGCGGAAAATGCTTGATTCGGGAGAAGCGGTAGGCAGAAAGCTGGATTTCATCGTGCAGGAGATGAACCGCGAGGCCAACACTATAGGCTCCAAGTGTCAGAATTCCGACGTTGCCCACTTGGTTGTGGAAATCAAGGCCGAGATAGAAAAGATCCGCGAGCAGATACAGAATATTGAATAGCGCTCTGATATGAGCGCTCCCGGAGGCACAGTATGAAGCTGATAAACGTCGGTTACGGCAATATGGTAGCCGTCAGCCATATAATAGCGATAGTCAGTCCCGATTCCGCCCCGATAAAGCGCATGGTGCAGGATGCGAAGGAACGCGGCACAGCCGTTGACGCTACCTTCGGGCGGCGCACCAAATCGGTGATAATTACAGACAGCGACCATGTAATTCTTTCGGCTATCCAGCCCAGGCACATCGCCGGGAGGGTGGACAACCGGGAGGATGATTCAGCAGATATTTTTGAAGAAAGCGAGGAAAAGATTCAAGATGAATGACAAGAAAAATTCAAAAAACAGAGGAATAATAATCATAGTTTCCGGTCCGTCGGCGTCGGGAAAGGGCACGGTTGTCAGCCGTGCGCTCGCGAAGGCTGACGACGCCCGGCTGGATGTGCAGCTCTCCGTTTCGATGACCACACGCGGCATAGGTAAGGGCGAGGTTGACGGCGAGACGTATTTCTACGTTTCCAAAGAGGCATTTGAAAAGAACATCGCCGAGAACAATCTTGTTGAATACAACAGCTATGCCGGCGAATATTACGGCACTCCCAAGGATAAATTGGAGGACTGGCTGAATTCAGGCAGCAGCGTCATTCTGGAGATAGACGTAAACGGTGCCAGGCAGGTGCTTAACCAGTACCCTGAAGCCGTGTCGGTCTACATTCTGCCGCCGTCGTTCCAGGAGCTGGAATACCGCCTGAGAAACAGGGGACGCGACAGCGAAGAGAAGATAAGATACCGCCTTGCAAAGGGCAAGCAGGAGATTCCCGAGGCTCATTGGTATGATTATATTCTTGTCAACGAGATCATCGAGGAGTCGTCCGACGACCTGCTCTGCATCATCAGGGCGGAGCTGAACAGCCGCAGACATATAGAATACAAAATTGACGAGGTGCTTGCAACTTATGGAGAAGACGGCAAAGAAGAACAGAACGATTGACGATATTTTTGAAATGTCCGACAGCAGATATTCGCTTGTCAACGCGATCAGCAAAAAGGCGAGAGAGATTGCCGACGAAGCTGAGTCCAACAACGATGTGCTTTACCGCAAGCCGGTGAATATGGTTATAGACCGCCTTCTTGACGGCAGAGCAACCATTGAGCATATTGAGGTTGAAGAGGAAGAAGTGCATCATCCGCACGACCTTCCTGTGCAGAGCGTGAATTACACGATCGAGTCGGACGATGATGAGCAGTCCTTTCCGGAGGGCGAGGACGAATAACAAAGCCCGCCTTATTCGGAGCGGAAGGCGGTGAGCGCGGTTGAGTTATCCTCCGAAAACATATGCAAAGGTAGCGGTTGAGAATACCGCCTATCATTTTGACAAGCTGTTTGATTATCTGATACCCGTGGAATACAACGGACTTGCAGCTCCCGGCTGCCGTGTGACGGTTCCGTTCGGCAGAGGCAACCGCAAGCGGCAGGGCGTTATATTCGAGCTGACATGCGCGGCGGATTTCGGTACGGTCAAGCCGATATCGTCTTTGCTGGATGAAACTCCTGTGCTGTCCGATGAAATGCTGCTCATGGCCCGCTGGTTCCGCGACAATTACTACTGCACCTATTACGAGGCGGCAAAGGTTATGCTGCCATCCGGCATAAATGTCCGCATGGTAACTTCATACCGCGCTTCGGAAGAGCTGGACAGTCTGACATTGATGGGCAGGAGCGACATTACTCCGCAGCAGCGCAAAATATTGCAGATGTTTATATCCAACCGAGGACTTGTACTGGAAAAAAAGCACCTTACAGAAGTGATGAACCTGCCGGTTAATTCCAGGATTCCGGATAAGCTGGTGGAAAAGGGTCTGCTGATCCGCACGGATGATTCCGTTCGCAATATCAAGGACGCTACCATAAAAATGGCGGCTCTTTCCTCCGATTGGGAAAAGTACACCGACGGCAGGCTTACACCAAAACAGCGCGAAATAATTCATCTGCTTAACGAGGTCAAAACCGCCTCGGTTAAGGAAATATGCTATTTTACCGGCATATCTCAGGCGGTTGTGGATCTTCTGGCGAAAAAGGGAGTTGTGTCCTACTTTGAGGAGGAGATCTATCGCAATCCCTATTCTGATGCCGGATGCGGCAGCGGGGGCAGAGTCACGCTTTCGGCGCAGCAGCAGCTTGCTTTTGAGAATCTTTACAGGTTATACCGCGATGATAAATTCCGTGTTTCGCTGCTCTTCGGAGTGACGGGCAGCGGAAAGACTTCCGTTTTCCTAAGGCTCATTGACGAGGTGCTTGGAGACGGAAAGGGCATAATTGTCATGGTCCCTGAGATTGCCCTGACTTCACAGACTCTCGGCAAATTTCACGAGCGTTACGGCAGTAAGGTCGCCGTATTTCACAGCGGTCTGTCTCTTGCCCAGCGTATGGACGAGTGGAAGCGTGTGCGTGACGGAGAGGCTCAGATAGCTCTCGGCACACGTTCCGCGATATTTGCCCCCTTCCGGCGGCTTGGCCTTGTGATAATCGACGAGGAACAGGAACACACCTACAAATCCGAAAATTCCCCGCGGTTCCACGCCCGTGACGCGGCGCGGTTCCGCTGCGGATACAACAAGGCGCTGCTGGTGCTTGCCTCCGCGACGCCGTCCATTGAGACATACTACAACGCCACCGAGGCTGGGCGCTACGACTATCAGGTGCTGACCCAGCGCTACGGCAGCGCCATTCTGCCCGATGTGGAGAAGATAGATATTTCACAGATGGACATAAATGACGGCATAATCAGTCCTCGGCTGTATCAGGCGCTCAGGGACAATCTTGAGAGCGGCAGGCAGTCGATACTGCTCAATAACCGCCGCGGATTCAATACCTTTGTATCCTGCCGGGCATGCAATGAAGTCATTACCTGCCCGAATTGCAGCGTTTCTATGACCTATCACAGCGACAACAGAAGGCTGATGTGCCATTACTGCGGATATTCCGTGCCTGTGCCGCACACATGCCCGTCATGCGGGGAACCTTATCTGCGTTTTGCCGGTCACGGCACCCAGAAGGCGGAGGAGGAAATTGCAAAGCTGTTTCCGGAGGCGAGAATACTCCGCATGGACGCCGACAGCATGACTCGTCGCTCTTCCTATGACAAAAAGCTGAGCGATTTTGCCGCCGGACTTTATGATATCATGATAGGCACACAAATGGTCGCCAAAGGGCTTGATTTTGAGCGGGTGACCCTTGTTGGCGTGCTTATGGCGGATCAGGCGCTGTACAGCGATGACTTCCGCAGCTACGAAAGGGCTTTTTCACTGCTCACTCAGGTTGTCGGACGTTCCGGCAGAGGCGAGAGCAGAGGACGTGCAATCATACAGACTGTCACACCCGACAATCCTGTTATAGACATGGCTGTGAGTCAGGATTACAAAAAATTCTACCAGAACGAGATAATTCTCCGGAAGGCTATGCTTTATCCGCCGTTTGCCGACATATGCATGGTTGGGTTCGTGGGGACTGATGACGGTGACGTTTCACGCGCCGCCGATTCTTTCATGCGCAGTCTCCGATACCACACGCAGAGGGAGTATTCCGATGTACCTATCCGTGCTCTTGGTCCGTCTCCGGCTTCGGTCAGAAAGGTCAGCGGCCGCTACCGCTACAAGATAATCCTGAAATGCCGCAATAACGCCAGATTCCGCGACATGATGCACATTCTGCTGTGCGAGTCCGGCAGCGATCCTGCCAACAAGGATATTACCGCCTACGCTGATCTGAATCCGGACAACGTGCTGTAGCGCTCATCCGGATAACGGTGAATAATGGCGGATGAATTCGTAAGGGCTGCGCCCTTGGAATATATTTAATTGAAAGAGGAACGATATCAATGGCTTTAAGACAGATAGTGACTGAGGGGGACAGTGTTTTACGCAAAAAATGCCGCCCTGTCACCGATTTTAATAAGAAACTGTGGGATCTGCTTGACGATATGAAGGATACTCTTGCCGAGGCTAAGGGTCTCGGACTTGCAGCCCCGCAGGTCGGTTTTCTCAAAAGGATCATTATCATCGACATGGGCGACGGGCCGATTGAAATGATCAACCCGGAAATAATCGAAAAGCGCGGCGAACAGGAATGCATGGAGGGCTGTCTCTCCATTCCCGGACAGTGGGGCATCCTCAACCGTCCGCAGTATGTTAAAATGAGATACCGTGACCGCAACGGAGATCTCTATGAAATTGAGGGCGAAGATCTTTTTGCTTCCTGCGCCTGCCACGAGACGGACCACCTTGAAGGCACCCTATATACCGACAAGGTTATCCGCATGGTTGACCCCGACGAAGTTGAAAAGGAACGAGAGGATCATCCGCGGGATTAGTGACGCGGCCATTTGAGCGTGGTATTAATGGAGGTATCGTTATGACAATCGCTTTGGTTATAATGGAAGGTCTGATACTGTCGTTCTGGCTGCTTCTGATTTGCGTGGTCGGAATCGCAAACGGACCTGTCGGACTGGTTGTTTTCTATGAAAAGGAAGTTCAGCTCAGAGCAATCGACCTTGGGCTGACCACACTGGAAAAAATCAAAAAAAACACCTTTATTACAACTCTTGCGCTGTATATTCCGGAGCTGACCGCAGTGCCTGCGGCGGTTTATCTGATCAACGGCGCTCACGGCTTCTGGGACGGCTTTATCCAGCTTACCGCGGTCTATCTGATAGGTGTGGTATTTGACAGAATATTCATCGACATCTACTGGGTCGGCTGCACAAAGGCGTGGGTAATACCCGGTACCGAAGACCTTCGCCCCTACATCCCCGTGAAGGTTCAGCTCGGCAAGTGGATAGGTTGTCTGGTACTCTTTCCCCTTATGGCGGCTGCCATTGCCGGG
>ONWI01000055.1 GCA_900321515.1 uncultured Eubacteriales bacterium
AAGCTCGCCTATCTGCTCATTGCGATGGGAAGGTACGATGAAGCCAAGCAGTGCATCGACAAGGCGTTCGCCACGCCGCTCTGCGGACATTGCCGCTTCCTGGGCTGCGTAGACGGGTATGACGCTCTGGGAGAGTATTATGAAGCCATAGGCGATTACAACAACGCCGCTCTTGCCTGTCTGGAAGGACAGAAGCTGTCGCCCTTTGATCCCGATTTAGCCATCCGTCTGCGCCGTCTGCGCAAAGAACACAAAAAGGAACTCAATAAGGAATTGCAGAAATGATAATAGGAATAGATTTAGGAACAACAAACAGCCTTGCCGCCTATTATGACGGCAAAAAGGCACACATTATTCCCAACAGGCTCGGCGAACATCTGACCCCTTCGGTGGTCAGCGTGGATGATGACGGCACCGTGCTTGTGGGCAGGACAGCTCTTGCCAGAGGACTCCGGCACCCGCTGACAGCCGCTGCGGTATTCAAGCGCAGCATGGGCACCGACCGCGAATTTGACCTCTGCGGCAGGAAATTCCGTGCCGAAGAGCTTTCGTCATTCGTGCTGCGTTCGCTGAAGGAGGACGCTGAGACTTATCTGAAATGCAAGGTCGATGAGGCGGTAATCAGCGTCCCGGCGTACTTTAACGACCGCCAGCGCAAGGCGACCAAGCGCGCCGGCGAACTTGCCGGTCTGAAGGTGGAGCGAATCGTCAACGAACCTACCGCCGCCGCCGTCGCGCACGGACTTCTGGACAAAAAGGAGCGTTCGCGGTATCTTATCTTCGATCTGGGCGGAGGCACCTTCGACGTGTCGATACTCGAACGCACGGGGCAGATTATCGAAGTCCGCTCGGTGGCGGGGGACAACTTCCTCGGCGGCGAGAACTTCACGGACATAGTGGAGCAGCTTTTCTGCACACGCTGCGGAGTGGATTTCACATCGCTGACCGGAGATGAACGCGCGCAGCTCCGCGAACGCGCAGAAGCCTGCAAGAAGGCGCTTTCGACCTCTTCGGCGGCTGTTCTGGAATGTAAGGTCGGCGGCAGCTTAAAAACCCTGCGGCTGACAGAAAAGATGTACGAGGAGGCATGCGAACCGCTCTTTGAAAGGCTCATGCGACCTGTCGAGAGAAGTCTGCGCGACGCGGGAATCCGCACCTCGGACATCAGCGAGATTGTGCTTGTGGGCGGCGCGACAAAGGCGCCGGTTGTGAGGAAGCTTGCGGCGAGAATGTTCGGCAGGCTGCCCAACGTGGACGTGAATCCGGACGAGGTGGTTGCCATCGGAGCGGCGCTTCAATCCGCCATCAAGCAGCGCGCCTCCGGATTGAAGGAGGTCATCCTGACCGACGTGTGTCCCTTCACGCTCGGCACGGAGGTTGTCTCAAACAACGGATATTTCGATGAGAGCGGGCATTTCATGCCCATAATAGAACGCAACACCGTCATTCCCGTGAGCCGCGTCCAGACCTTCTACACCGCCAATGACAATCAGAGCATCGTGCGCGTGGAAGTGCTTCAGGGCGAGAGCCGCATGGCGAGGAACAACCTGCTTCTGGGCGAACTGTGCGTCCCCGTGCCTCCCAGACCGCGCGGGGAGGAATCAATCGACATCACCTATACCTACGACGTCAATTCGCTGCTGGAAATAATCGTCAAGGTCAATTCCACGGGCTTCACCAAGAAGATGATAATTCGCGGCAACGACAGCACTATGACCGAGGAAGAGGCGCAAAAGCGCATGGAAGAGCTGAACTATCTCAAAATCAGTCCCCGTGACCAGGAGGAGAACAAGCTCGCGCTCTACCGCGCCGATCTCGCGTATGAGGAATGCACCGGCGACGAGCGCGTTCTTCTCGGCAGATACATCGACGCCTTCGAGGGTTCGCTCTCAAGCGGCAAGAAGGAGGAAATCGAGCGCAGACGGGGAGAACTCTGCGAGCTGCTCGAATCGCTCGGAAAGTGAGTAATGCTGTTGGCAAGCGGTTGAGCGGCATTGTCTGGCAAAAATCCGGATGAGGTAAAATCCTTCTCACTTGATCATTCAAACCGCTGTGCTCTGTGACTGAAAGGGGAACAAAAATGCTTTTATCTGAATCTGCCGCGGGCATGGCGGCAGAACCGCTTGTTTCGGTTGTGATTCCGGTCTATAATGTCAGCCGGTATCTGCCTGAATGTCTTGAATCGGTGATGCGTCAGACCTACCGAAATCTCGACATTGTTGTGATTGACGACGGCTCCACGGACGGAGGCGGGAAAATCTGCGACCGGTTCGCCCGCAAGGACGTCAGGATAAGGGTGTTTCACACCGAAAACAGGGGGCTTTCCACCGCGCGCAATCATGGGATAGTTAATGCCAGAGGCGATTATGTCGCCTTTGTGGACAGCGATGACTGGATAGAAGCCAATATGATCGAGACCCTGATGAAGGCGATGATACAGAATAACGCGGATATCGCGGCGGCCTGGTACATCATGGAATATAAGGGCGGGAGACCGGTTGCGCCGTCGGCAGACGGGTCTATGAGGATATTCCGCGGGGAGGAAATCCTTTATGCCTTCATAAATCTTCCTGTGGCAAACGCGGTTTGGAACAAGCTGTACCGCATAGGGCTTTTTAAGGATATCCGGTTCCCCGAGGGACGCAATTATGAGGATATTGCAACCACATGGAAGCGCATGAAATTCTTATCCGAAAACGGCGGGACGCTCGCGCTTCTCTCGGCGCGGCTCTATCACCTGAGGATGCGCAAAAGCAGCATTTCACACATGAGAACCCTCAGCAATTATACTGACTGCTGGGAGGCATTCCGAGAACAGTATGAAGGACTTCCGGCATACCGTGAACAGCTTACGTCGAAGTGCCTGGATATCATCGCCAGAATGTGGTTGATCTACGGCAATTTTTCCGGGGAGGAAAGACAAAGGGCGGAAGCTGTCATTATGAATATGAATGCCTTCTCGAAGGCGCATTTCAGCCGGGTGATGAAAGGAAAATATTCACTCATGACAAAGATTTACTGTCTGCTGTCGCAGAGCAGATCGCCGGGATATATGCGGTTTTGCGCCGTCTGCGGGACCGCCCTCCGCTCGCTTATGAATCCCGCGGGGAAATATTTCGATTGATACAAAAACAGCGTCAATGTGCTGACCGGAATTCAGCCATTGACGCTGTTTTTTGACGTATCTCTCCACGCACGGAGATACGTCAGCAGGCTATTAAACAAGTGAGCTTCCGAGGGCGCTGCACGGAGGACCGTCGAGAATTTTCAGCGCCTCCTCGTCGAGGGGCATGTCGCGGAAGTAGAATTTCCTGTCCTCGTCGGTGATTTTTCTTATCACGCGGCAGGGATTTCCGGCGGCAATCGTCCAGTCGGGAATGTCCCTTGTCACAACGCTGCCCGCGCCGATCACGCAGTTGTTCCCGATTGTGACGCCGGGACAGATCACAGTGTTGCCGCCGATCCATACGTTGTCGCCGATGGTGACGGGAATCCCGTATTCCAGCATGGAGTTGCGCACGTCCGGATGAACGGGATGTCCGGCGGTGTAAATTGAGACGTTGGGCGCCATGAAGCAGTTTTTGCCAATAGTGATCTTTGCCACGTCGAGCATGGTGCAGTTGTAATTGGCAAAGAAATTGCTGCCGAGCTCGATGTTGAATCCGTAATCGCAGTAGAAGGGGGGATTAATCCAAGCCCCATCCGATTTGCCGAGCAGTTGCTTCACCACTTCGCCGATCCCCCTGAAGTCGCTTCTGTCCATGGTGTTCAGCTTCTGGGTGAGGATTCTGGCTTTTTTCTGCTGTTCCATCACGCTGTCGTCCGAGATGTAAGCCATTCCTCTGTCGCGTCTTTCGATGTTGTTCATTGACACACACTCTCCCTTGTAATGTTTTTGAGCCACTTGTATTTTTTATAATACCAGTATACCACCGGCAGCTTTATGATTTCGTCGGTGTTGAGCACGAGATAAACCCAGAGCACGGGCAGCTTCAGCACAAACGCCGCTATCAGACCCGCGGGGACCACAATGACCCACATGGTCACTGTGTCGCAGATCAGCCCGAACCGTGTGTCGCTGCCTGCCGGGAATATGCCGGCTATCACGGTGGAATTGATGGATTTTCCTATAATATAATAGGAACAGACCAGCAGCATGATTCTGAGATATCCGGCGGCGGTGTCGCTGAGAGTGAATGTCAGCCGCATGATAATCGGGATGCACAGCAGAATGATTCCGCCCGTGATCGCGCCGGAAACTATGGAGAGTCTTGCAAGCCTGTCGCCGTAGCTCCTGGAAGTCTCCATATCGCCGCTGCCCAGTTCGTTGCCGACCATAATGCCGCTGCCGGTGCCGATGCCGAGACAGACGCAGGCGATAATGTTCTTGACGATATTGGCGACGGAATTTGCCGCTACGGCGTCATTCCCCAGATGTCCCATGATGACCGAGAACATAGTGAATCCGCAGCCCCATGCCAGTTCGTTCAGGAGCATGGGCATGGTGTAGCGCACAAAATCCCCCTGGAGAATGCTGTCGGCTTTAATAATGTATGACAGTCGGATTTTGACCGGAACCTTCCTTGCGTTTTCCAGCAGTACAAGCGCGGTTTCGGCAAGCCGGGCGAGGAGCGTAGCGTAAGCCGCTCCCTTAATGCCGAGCGCCGGAAGTCCCGCCAATCCGAAGATCAGGAGCGCGTTGAGTATGAGATTGAGCACCATCGCGGTCGAACTGTAAATCGTGCTGCGAAGAGTTCTGCCGCTGTTTTTCATAATGCAGAGATAAATCTGCGAAAATCCCATGAGCAGATAGGAAAAACTGACAATGCGCAGATAAGGTATTCCAAGGCGGATAAGCGTTTCTTCATCCGTGAATATCCGCATAAGCAGCGAAGGACATCCCAGCGCGGCGGCAAAGAAGATAAATGAAATCAGCAGTGAAAAACGTGTGGCGATGCCCAGCGTCTTTTCCACCGCCGGAATGTCGCCCTTGCCCCAGTACTGCGCCGCGAGAATGGTAGTGCCAATGGTGAGCGCCACATAGAAAAGATTGAGGACAAACTGAACCTGCGTCGCCAGCGAAACCGCCGACAGCGAATCCTGATTCAGAAAACCCAGCATAATGGCGTCCGAAGCGCTGACCACGGCGGACATCAGATTTTGCAGCGCCAGCGGCAGCACCAGAGAGAAGAGCTTTTTGTAAAACGTACTCTTTTCGCGCAAATGAATCACTTCCCCGTTGATTTTTAATTTAGCTTGTAGTATTATTATAATATCAAAAAAGCGGTGATGCTATAAGAAAAGTATCGGATTACTATAACAATCGTATCAATCTGAGCGTTGAGGTGATTATATAATGATAGAAATACAAGTGATGCACGATTCGTCCGAGATAATCTTTTATAATACGCCCGAACTGCCGGTCAAAATCATTAAGCCCAAGCTGTCGGATTATCCCAACAGGCGTGTGATCTGCCACTGGCACGAGGATATTGAAATGCTCTATATCATAAACGGTGAGATGAACTATGAAATAAACGGCAAATCCGTAAGACTTTCTGAACACAGCGTGCTTTTCGTCAATTCCAGACAGCTTCACTACGGCAATTCGGTCAGCGGCGGGGACTGCGATTTTATCTGCGTGCTGTTTCATCCCTCGCTGCTCAGGGCGAACGCCAGGATCTATCAGAAGATGGCGGAGCCGGTTATCGGCAATGAGGGCATAGACTACCTGCTGTTTGAGGAATGCGGCAGCGCGGATTACAGCGCGATATCAGGGTGCATGAAGGATATGGCCGCGCTGAGGGAATGCGCCGCCCCGGGGTATGAGTGGGAGATTGTCGCCGGCGTGAACAAAATCTGGAGCGTGATTTTCCGGCGCTGCGAGGACATCCCGAACGACGCCGGAAGCAGGCTCCACGCCGACAGACAGCTTCAAAGAGAGATGGTTTCATACATATTCAGTCATTACGCGGAGCAGGTGACACTGGAGGATATTGCCGCTTCCGGCAGCGTGAGCCGGAGCAAGTGCTGTCTGATTTTCAAAAAATATCTGGGCGAATCCCCGATTGATTTTGTCAACTCCTACAGGCTGGAAAAAAGCTGTCAGGAACTGAGGCATACCGGACGGAGCGTTACCGAAATTGCGCTTGACTGCGGGTTCAATCATCCGAGTTATTACACCAAGCTCTTCTCAAGGAAATACGGCTGCACGCCCAGCCAGTACAGGAATTCGCAGTAAAGAGCCATTTTCCGGCGACACTTTGGAAAAATTAACCAAATGTGAATGAAAAATATTGTTTCAGAAGTTAAAGAACACAAAAAATTACATAATTATCACATTGTGTTGTGTAATACATATAAAATAATGACATAAAATTTTTATTGCTGTTATAATTGTTAAAAAACAGTTACAAAATTTGTATATAAATTGAATTGAAAAATGTGTTTAATTATAGTAAAA
Source organism: uncultured Eubacteriales bacterium (assembly GCA_900321515.1). Classification (GTDB taxonomy): domain Bacteria; phylum Bacillota; class Clostridia; order Oscillospirales; family Acutalibacteraceae; genus RUG762. The sequence continues at coordinate 6,464 of ONWI01000055.1, forward strand.
TAACACCAAACGGGATAGCAATTATCCCAAAAAATTATAGGAGGATTCCATAATGAAAAAAATCTTAGCACTCATCCTTTCTCTCGCGATGTTGACAGCAATGGCAGTATCGCTGGCAGCCTGCAGTGATGCAGAAGAAGAACAGGTTCAGGTCGGTATCGTTCTCCCCACCAAGGACGAACCCCGCTGGCTTCAGGACGAAGCTTCCTTCAAAGATGCTCTTGACAAGGCAGGCTTCACTTCCGAAGTTCTCTTCTCACAGGGCAAGTCCGACGTCGAGCTGAGCAACGTTGAAGCTCTGATCGAAAAGGGCGTCAAGGTTCTGGTTATCAGCCCGCAGGATGCTGTCGCAGCCGGCGCCGCAGTCAACAAGGCTAAGGCAGCAGGCATCACCGTCGTCAGCTACGACCGTCTTATCACAGGCACAGACGCTGTTGACTACTATGTAACATTCGACTCCTTCGCAGTCGGCGTTGCACAGGGCAACTACCTCATCGAGGCTTACAAGGACAAGACAGGCGTTCCGCTGTACATCTACTCCGGCGCTGTCACAGACAACAATGCATTCATCTTCTTCGCCGGCGCATGGTCCGTGCTGAACAAGGCTGTTGCAGACGGTCAGTTCGTAGTTGAGAACTGCCCCGCCATCGCTGATTACACCGGCAAGGCTCTTGATGCTGAGAAGGATCATGAGACTCTGGCAACCATCCTCGGCACCATCACCACCAACTGGGATCCCGCAGTTGCCAAGACACTCGCAGAGTCCAACCTCGTTGCCGCAAACGCTGACGCAAAGGGCGACGTTGCCATCCTCGCTCCCAACGATCCTACCGCCCGCGCAATCGCAGACGCATTCACAGCTGATTCCGCAATTACCAGCTATGTTGTTACCGGTCAGGACGCTGAGATGGCTTCTCTGAAGTACATCCAGGAAGGCAAGCAAAGCATGACAGTCTGGAAGGACACTTCCGTTCTGTGCCCTGTAACATGTGATCTGGTCAGCGCTGTCCTCAACGGCGAAACACCTAAGACCACAACAACCTACAACAACCAGGTCAAGGACGTTCCTTCCGCAGAGTGCTCCGTAACAGTCGTTACCAAGGATAAGCTCGCAGAGCTCATTTCTGCCGGCTCCTTCGATCAGTCAAAGATCGACGCTGCAAAATAATCTGTCCAATCGGATTATGCAAGCGGAGAGGAAATAAATCCAAATCATAAATTCAAGCCGGTTCTGAGGCTCCAGCCATTAAAGGCCAGTCTTGGAACCGGCTGTTATACTATTAGCAGACTAATAACTATCAGATTGTTATTTACAAAATGACAGAACAGGAGCCGGTAATATGGAAAATGAATACATCCTCGAAATGAGGAATATTACCAAGGAATTTCCCGGTGTAAAAGCTCTGGACAACGTCAACTTCAAGGTGCGCAAAGGCGAGATACACTGTCTTGTGGGAGAAAACGGCGCCGGCAAATCGACGCTGATGAAGGTGCTTTCCGGCGTGTGGAAATACGGCACCTATACCGGAGACATTGTGTTTGAAGGCGAGGTACAGAAGTTCCACAGCATAGCCGACAGTGAAGAAAAGGGCATCGCCATCATTTACCAGGAACTTGCGCTTTTCCCGGAGCTTCCGATTTACGAAAACATCTATTTCGGCCACGAGATAACAACTGCCGGTCAGGTCAACTGGAACGAAACCATCGTCAAAGCCAAGGAAATGCTCGAAAAGGTCAGACTGAAAGTTGACCCTTCACTTCCCGTCAAGAGTCTGAACACGGGCAATCAGCAGCTTGTTGAGATAGCCAAGGCTCTCTCAAAGAACTGCAAGCTGATCATCTTTGACGAGCCCACTTCGTCCCTGAACGAGGACGACAGCAAAAACCTTCTCGACATCATGCGCGAGCTGAAGGAATCGGGCATCACCTGCATCATGATTTCCCACAAGCTGCGCGAAGTCACGGCAATTGCCGACACCATCACGGTGCTGCGCGAC
>ONWI01000009.1 GCA_900321515.1 uncultured Eubacteriales bacterium
ATCCTATTTTAAGCATCCTAAACTTAAAGATTATGACGATTTTGAGGACTAATCCCTTTATCTATATTTTATTGCCGGAGTAATATTAAATAGAAAATGCCACTCAGGGTATAGCAAAGCCATTATACCTAAGTGGCATTTTATCACTGTGGATTTGAATTTATTGTCGAAAAAAGTCAAGCGAAATTAACGATAAAGAAAAAATACAAAAGAGTATCTTCCGTGTGATTTGCGTAGATACTCTTTTATTTGTTTGATAGAATAAAGCTTTTTATTTACAAAATAATCTCGACAAATAGCATGAAATATGGTAAAATAGCTATAAGTTGACTTTGTTCGGAAGAATATATGCTAACTATTATCAGCATACACAGGGGGCATCATTATGAAAAGCTGTCCGGCTTGCGGAATTGGAAATCTCATTGAATCCGACAATACAATTTGTTGCGACAACGGCTGTGGATTTGCAAAAGAAATCCATACTCTTCCTTCACAGGATTGGCTTGTGGATATTTCAATAAATGAGCAATATTGGAAAAACGAATTTTTTGAGAATCTGCCCACATTCATCGCGCATGAATACCGCAGACTATGGCTAATGACCTGCCGTCCGAATGTCTTCTGTATGGTCTACCAGCTCAAAGACGTATGCGAAGTGCTGATGAAATTCCCTGTTCTGTGTGCGGCAGCTTATCTCAGGGATGATGCGGTCAGCGCAAAGCTGGTAGAAAAGCCGCTTTCTTTAGGGAACTGGTACAGTATATGCCAATTTATTGTCAGCAGATACAATGGCGCTCCCCGTTTTGAATTGCCGTCGTGTCTCAGAACCATTCTCGTGGGAATCCAGAAAGTCTACGGCAAAAACAACATCGTCAATTACCGAAACGAATATCTCGGTCACGGCGCGATGGGCTTTGAGGAAAACGAGGACTATCGCCAGTTCGGAGAAAGCATGATAAAAGAAATTTCCGCTTATCTCGCTGTTGTGCTGCCGGAATACGGGAAGCTGAAGGTCACTGTGGACGGTGTGGAGCTGACCGGCTGGCAGTTGCCGGAGCATCTTCCGGATGACGCTGCGCCGATTCTCTACATAGAGGATCAAGAGATACCGCTTGATCCGTTTATCGTCAACAGCAAGAAATACGGGATTCTGTTTTTCGATTACTATAAAGCCAGCCAGAATAATCAGCTCGCCAACGGACTGAATTACATCATAGGCGGAGGCAGAAAGCTCTTTGTCGCGCCCTATTATTGCGAAGTGTACGGAAGACAATTCGGCAACGCGATGCAAAGCGCGGGAAATCAAATGGAGATTACCATTGAGGACAGTGTCAGCACTCCCGAAATTGAGGATTTACTCTCGGAACTCAATGAAGCAGATCATTTTGTACGTCCGGAGTATATGATCGACTGGCTGAAAAGCAAACTGAATGACGACAAAGGCTCTGTGCAATTGCTCATAATGGAGCGGGGCATGGGCAAGACCGCTTTTTCCTACGCGGTAGAATCCGGCGCGTTGAAGGATTTTGCGGACGTCTACGCCTGCGCTTATTACTGCGGGCAGTCCGGCATGAGAAGCGACTACATCACCGGTATCAACAATGCACTGACTGCTGATCTGATTCAGGTTCAGAGAAAAGAGGATCAATTCGATCTGCTGCAACATTCGGCGGAGGACAAGCCGGGAAATATGGTCAGGACGCTTCGTTATTTCCGCGATAAATATGCTGAGAAGCGCGGCAAATCAAAACTCCTGCTCATCATCGACGGCGTGGACGAGCTGCCGATGGAATCCACAGGACTGTGCGATTATTTTCCAAGTCTTGACGATATGCCCGAAAACACCTATATTCTTATCACTTCCCGCAACCCGCAATCGGAACAGCTCTCTGATCACATCACAAAAGCGCTGGAATTGCTGCAAGTGTCGGACACCATGCGCGTTTTTGCCGATGTAAACGCGGAGAATGGCGCTCAGAATCATGCAATACTAAAAAAATACGCCACTACCAAGATCAAGGTACTGGACGGAGGCAATATGCGCTCTCTCACACAGGAGGAAGCCGAACGTATTCTCCGTCTGTGCAAAGGCACATTTCTCAATCTGAAATTATACGCCAAGCTCACAGAATCAGGCATTCCCGTCAATGAGCTTCCGGAACTGGACAGCAGAGAGCTGCTTGAACGCTATCTGAACGAAATAAAAAAATACTACGGCGACAAGCTGTTCCATGAAGCCATGACGGTGCTGTATGTCATTCTGACGG
>ONWI01000210.1 GCA_900321515.1 uncultured Eubacteriales bacterium
CTGGCGCGCTTGGAGGGGCTCGAACCCCCGACCTTTTGATTCGTAGTCAAACACTCTATCCAGCTGAGCTACAAGCGCATAACAATAAGGAACAATATTTACCGCACCTTTTTCCGAGTGCTAAAATAGTATATCATCTTATACCTGAATTGTCAAGTGTTTTTTTAAATTTTTTTATCGAGGCAATTATTTCGTTTATTCATGCAATCTTTTTTGCCAAAAACAATAAATCATGTGCATTTGAACGGAATGTCCGTCCTCCGGGGATTGTGCGGCGGAGGACGGACATATATCATTCATATCCGTGCAAATGAATATCCCGGCTATCTGAGCTTTTCGATTTCCTGCACAAGAAGTTCTCTGATTTCGGCGGGATCGCCCTTGCCTTTCAGCTCCTTCATGCAGCCGCCGAAAAGCGACTGAAGCGCCTTTGTCTTGCCGCCGAGATAATCGCCGACCGCCTTTGAGTTTGCGGCGATGACTTTTTTGACCGTTTCCAGAATGAGCGACTGATCCACCTTGGCGTCAAGAGCCTGTTCTCTGACAAACTGCTCAGGAGACACGCCCTTTTCGATGACCGCGCTGAGCACCTTCTTGCCGGCATTGCGGTTGATCTTCCCATCGTCAACCGCGCCGATAATATATGAAAGGTCTGCCGGCGCGATGTCAAGTTCGCCTATGACCTTGCCTCCCCTGCGCAGGATTCCGGCGCAGTCGGTGAGAATCCACGCGGCTGTGTCGGCAGGCTTGCGTCCGGAAGCCACGACCGCGTCGAAGAGATCGCAGAGCTTTCTCTCGGACACCAGCGAGGAAATATCCTGGGCGGAAAGTCCCATTGCGGTGTACTCCGCCGTTTTTTCCTCAATGGTCGCGGGCATATTCGCCCTGATATCCGCGAGCCACTCATCGTCCACCACAACGGGCATGAGATTCGGGTCGGGGAAGTATCTGTAATCGGCGGCGGTTTCCTTGTTGCGCATGGCGAATGTGCGGTTTTTGATATCGTCCCAGCGCCTTGTCTCCTGCACCAATGTCTCGGTATGTCTTTCGAGCGCGTCAATGTGGCGGGCGACTTCATACTTGATGGCCCTTTCGATGGCGGTGAGGGAGCTCATATTCTTGATCTCACTGCGCACGCCGAGTTCCTCGGTGCCCTCGGGACGGATGGAGATGTTTACGTCGCAGCGCATGGCGCCCTCTTCGCACTCCGAAATGCCGCCGAACCGGAACATGGATTTCAGCTTGTCGAGATAGTTGAGAACCTCCTCGGCGCTGCGGAAATCAGGTCGGCTGACGATCTCAATAAGCGGAACGCTCGTGCGGTTGAAGTCAACATATGTCACGTCCGCCCAGTCGTCGTGAACCAGTTTGCCCGCGTCCTCTTCCATGTGTATCTGCTTGATGCCGATGCGGCTTGTGCCGTACTTGGTCGGCACTTCCACATATCCGTCGGTGCAGATGGGGTGGAACCACTGGGTTATCTGATACGCGCAGGGCAGATCGGGGTAGTAATAGCTCTTTTTGTCAAAAGTCGCGTACTGATTGATCTTGCAGTTGAGCATAATTCCGGCCATGACGGCAAGTTCCACCGCGTGCCTGTTTGTCACGGGAAGCATTCCGGGCATTCCGCAGCAGGCGGGACATACGCAGTCGTTGGGCTGATCGGCTTCGGAATGGCCGCCGCAGGAACAGAATATTTTCGATTTGGTCGAAAGCTCGACGTGAGTCTCAAGACCTATAACGACTTCGTATTTCATCAGTCAGCCATCCTTTCGGTATTTGATGCGATGCTCAGGAGCACGTTCTCGCCGAAGGCCGCGCTCCAAAGCTGTATTCCGCCGGTAACCAGGGCGGGAATGCCGGTGAGGTTCGGAACCGCCGTAAAGAGAAGCTCTTTCTTGGTCCTTTCAAATGTATCTGCGAGGTCGTATTGAGGGAGTGAAGAGGCGCTCATCGCGGGGCAGAGAACCGCGTCGGCTTCCGCGAAGACTTCCTTCATCTTATCGGAAGCCAGCCTGCGGATGCGAAGCGACTTGTCGTAGCAGCTCAGGTATTTGTTCTTGGAGAGAACGTCGGAGCCGTAGAGCACGTTCATCTTGACGTTGAATCCCATACCCTCTGTGCGGGAATTGACATAAAGCTCGTCAATATCCCTGTATTCGGGCGTTCTGTATCCGAATTTGACCCCGTCGTATCTGGAAATGTTGTTGCATGCCTCAGCCGAGAGCATAATCTGCCACGCGGTGGCGTATGCCTTCACGTCGGGCAAGGAGATGAATTCAACGGATGCCCCTGCCTTCCGCAGCTTGGCGGAAAAGGCGTCGAGAGCCGCCTTCACATTGTCATCCGCCGCGTCGTAAAGCTCCCTGACCGCGGCGACCTTCATTCCCGAAAGATCCATGTCCGCGGAATAATCGTATTTCTCCGTGGGAAGGCTTGTGCCGTCCTTGGAATCGTGTCCGGCGATGACGGAGAGAAGTTCCGTCAGACCGGCGGCGTCAGCCGCGCAGACTCCGACCTGTTCGCCGGAGCAGGCGGTGGGAATAATGCCGTATCTGGAGACGGTGCCGTAGGTAGGCTTGATGAAATCAACTCCGGACAGCGCCGCGGCGCGGCGGGGAGCCCCGTTGACGTCAACGCAGAGCGCCTGCCTGACCGTGCCGGAAGCAACCGCCTCGGCGGCCGCCGAGGACAGAGTGCCGTCGGACTTCCTGCACACGCCGTGGTAAGAGGTTTCGCCCGCGATGTCAAGACCGAATTCACCCGTGTGGGATTTTCCTCTGACGGCAAATCCGGCGGCGAGCATACGTTCGACCGCGTCGGAGCCGAACATGGGCGTGAAGCCGTCGAGAATATGTGAACCGGCTCTGGTCTCAAAGCCCTTCACAAGGATGGTATCGTCAACCGCGACAGTGCCGGTGCGGTCGATTTCAGCAGCAAAAAAATCCATGTCGTTCACCTCACTTTACGAGTCTGGGGACGATCCAGCTGTCCTCGCTGTGTTCGGGAGCGCATGCAAGGAGCTGTTCCCTGGAGAATACCTGCCGGCGCACATCGTCCCTGAATACGTTGGTCATGGGCATACAGTGAACCATGACCCCGATGTTTTCCGTGTCAGTCAGCTGAAGCTCCGCGGCTTCGTTTTCCATGAAGGCGAATATCCCGATTGCCTTCTGTTCCTCCGCATCGGTAAGCCTGAATTCGTTTAGGCTCTCAAGAGCCTTCAGTTCTTCAACAGTCATTGTATAATCCCCTTTTTTTCAAGCGTCATTATTCTCTGATGCTGATGTTGGCCTCGAGAAGCTGCTGTTCGGTGACCTCGCTGGGAGCGCCGAGGAGCAGATCCTGTGCGTTGCCGTTGAGCGGGAAGGCGATAACGTCCCTGATGGAATCCTCGTCGGCGAGGAGCATGACCATTCTGTCCACGCCGGGAGCCATGCCCGCGTGAGGCGGCGCGCCGTACTGGAACGCGGTATAGAGCGCGCTGAAGCGCGTTTCCAGCTCCGCCTCGGAATAACCCGCGATGGCAAAAGCCTTGCGCATGATATCAATATCGTGATTTCTGACCGCGCCGGAGGCGAGTTCGATGCCGTAGCAGACCAGATCGTACTGATAGGCAAGCACTTCGGTGGGTTCTTTTGTCTCGAGGGCTTCGAGACCGCCCTGCGGCATGGAGAAGGGGTTGTGGGTGAATATGGTATTGCCCGTGCTCTCGTCGATCTCGTACATGGGGAAATCAACGATGAAGCAGAATTCAAAGGAATCCTGATCAATGATGCCGAGATTTTCGCCGAGCCAGGTTCTGATCTGACCGGCTTCACGGTTGACGATGGATTGGGAGTCGCAGATGAAGAAGAGCGTCTCGTTCTCTTTGACGCCGGAAAGGGTTTTGATTTCCTCGCTCTGGGCAGGGGAGAGGAATTTGGCGATAGGTCCTTTGAATTCGCCAGCGGAAAGCGTCAGGTAGCCCAGACCCTTCATGCCGATGGAGGTTGCGAATTTGAGGGAGTCCTCAAAGAATTTCCTGCTCTGACCGTGGCAGTCGGCGACAATGCCTCTCACCGGTTTGCCCTTGAAGAGCGGGAAGTCCACCTTTGAGAAGAAGTCAGTCAGGTCGATGATTCTCAGGGGATTGCGCAGGTCAGGCTTATCCGTGCCGAATGTCATCATAGCGTCCCTGTAGGTGATTCTGGCGAAGGGCTTGCCGCTGATCTTCTTGTCGGAATAAGTTTTGAATACGTCGTAGATAACGTCCTCGCACACTTCGAGAACTTCCTCCTGAGTGGCGAAGGCCATTTCAAAGTCGAGCTGATAGAATTCGCCGGGGCTTCTGTCCTGGCGGGCGTCCTCATCCCTGAAGCAGGGCGCGATCTGGAAATATCTGGCGAAGCCCGAAACCAGAAGCAGCTGTTTGAACTGCTGAGGCGCCTGCGGCAGAGCGTAGAATTTGCCCTTGTGCTTTCTGCTTGGCACGAGGAAATCCCTTGCGCCCTCCGGGGAGGAAGCGGTCAGGATAGGAGTCTGAATTTCAAGGAAATTCTTTTCCTCCATGCATTTTCTCATGGTGCGGATAATATTGGATCTGAGGACGATGTTGTTGTGAAGGCGGTCGCTTCTGAGGTCGAGATATCTGTATTTAAGGCGGACGTCCTCGCGGGTGCCTCTGGAGTCGCTGATATCGAAGGGGAGCATGTTCCTGCACTTTCCGAGAAGGGTGAGGGATTCAACCACCAATTCGACCTTGCCGGTATCGAGCTTGTCGTTGACGGTTTCGGGGTCTCTTTCGGAGACAGTGCCAGTGACGGTGATGACGCACTCCTTGTTGACGCCTGCCAGAATAGTTTCGTCGTGAACGACGGTCTGAGTGATTCCGGTGAAATCTCTGAGGTCGACAAAGATAACGCCGCCGTGGTCGCGGATAGTGTCAACCCATCCGGCGAGCTGAACCTTGGTACCGATATCCTTTTCGCGGATATCATTGCAATAGTGAGTTCTGTACATTGAAATTCCTCCAAAAAAATAGCTTGGTCAATTGCTTCTGAGATAGATAAAGAATAAACAAAAAACCCGTCTCAAGAACCGAAAAAGGATTCTTGGGACGAGTATTTTTAACAAATAGCCCGCGGTGCCACCCAAATTGGCATATAATTCAGCAAGAAGGCGCGAAAAAAGGCACAGCCGCAGATCTGCCCGGATAATAAAATAAATCTCCGGCGAGAGGGGGGAACAGAAGCGAATAATTCAGCGCTCTTGGAAGAACATATGCCCGCTTTAAAGAACAATATAAAAAATGTAACGAAACGAAAAAGTGTTCCCACGCTTACTACTTACCCGAATGCACTTTCAGTCGGTGATGCATACTCCCTGACGGGCTTTCCAAAAAAGCGGAGTCTTTTTCGGTTTTAACGGAGAATACCCGTTAAATGATAGTTCAGAAGATATTGTATCACCAGTAAAACGAAATGTCAAGACAATTTTTTCGGTGCCCACGGAAATGAATATTAGTATTGCCTGCGGTTTTGGCTGCCTTGGCGAAAATATCTGCAAGCTGAACTTGTTCAGCTTGCGCAACTCCGCATACTGGAAATTGGAATGTACGAGTTTTTAACGCTTACTTCTTGTCTGCTGTTTTTGTATATATTTACCAAAAGATCACTATTCTCATGCAATTGGAGTGAAGACAGATGAAATCGAATTCAGATATTCAGAAAATGCAACCCTTTATGTCCCCGCTGACAGTTTGGGCATTCGCTGTCGGTACAAGCGTTGGCTGGGGATCACTGGTAGTAACAAGCAATACATATCTCCGACAAGCCGGTCCGTGGGGCAGCGTGATCGGGCTTCTAATTGGCGCCGCCATTATGCTGCTGGTTTGCTGGAACTATCACTATCTGGCAAATAGATATCCCGAAGCAACCGGTGTGTATTATTTTACCAAAAACGTATTCGGATACGACCCTGCTTTTCTCATTTCCTGGTTTGTACTTCTGCTTTATTCTGCTATTTTTTGGGCAAACGCGACGGCGGTCCCTCTTTTTGCGCGATACATTTTCGGAGACGTTTTTCGTTTTGAGTATTTATATACCATTTTCGGCTACGAAATCTATCTCGGCGAGTTGCTGCTGACTGCCGCAGTTATCGGGATTACCGTATTACTCATGATAATCAGCAAAAAAGCCACAGCAAGAGCAATGATAGGGCTTGTCGCCATCTTTGTTATCGGTATCACCGCTTGTTTTGTCGTCGGCATAGTCAATTTCCTGTCCGGCTCCGTGGGATTTGAGCCACGATATGCACCCGATGGTCTGCCGCTTGCGCAGATCGCCCGGATAGCGTCTATCTCTCCTCGGACGTTCGGCAATAGGATGGATTGTTGACGTTACTACGATTATTGCTATTTTCTTGTACGGATTTGTCGCTATTGCCACCATAAAATGTGCAAAGCAGGATAAAAAATCGATAAGCTTTGCCACAGGACTTGCCGTATTGATCGCAATGATTGCCTTCGGTTTGTTAATGATATGGCCGGGTGTGAACATGGATTCTTTGAGTTCGGAAACCTACCTACTGTTTATCGTATGGACGGTTTTGGGCATGCTCTTCTTCCATCACGTTATTTCCAAAGACCATGCAAGGCATTTCGGTAAAGCAATGGTCATATGGGTCATATTGGTTTCTCTGGTTTTTCTGCTGGGAATTGTATGGATGGAAAAAATCGAACAGGAATCGGCATTGAAAGCATTAAATGATTTTCATGCATACGAGGATGGAGTCGCCAGCGAGGAGATCCTGGCAATGAGCGAGACCGAGTACCTGTCCGTTCTGAATGAAAGACTGAAGACGACCAATACCATCAGCTTTGGTGCGGCGATGGGCTTGTTTGTAATCTCCATCGGCGGATTCCTGAGCAATTATTTATCAATGAAAAGATACGAGAAAGAGCTTAAAGAAGACGTCGAAGAAGCGAATCAACACATCATTCAATTACAACAGAGCTTCGTAGTAGGTATACTGACGATGATCGAGAGCCGGGACAATTCCACGGGCGGACATATCAAACGTACCAGTGATGTTGTGCAGATACTTGTGGAAGAAATGAAAAATGATGAGAGCCTCGGCATTGACGATGATTTTTGCAGTTGTATCATCACGGCGGCTCCGATGCACGATATCGGCAAAATTGCTGTTGACGATGCGATTTTGCGCAAGCCCGGCAAACTGACAACTGAAGAATACGAAATGATGAAATCGCACACAAAAGAAGGAGCCCGTATTCTCTGGGATATTGTGGATAGCGTTGACAATGAACGATTCAGACAAATTGCAATCAACATGGCTATCTATCACCACGAGCGGGTGGACGGTACCGGCTATCCGCAAAAGCTATCGGGTGATGCGATACCTCTTGAAGCCCGTATCCTGGCGATCGCCGATGTTTACGACGCACTTGCTTCAAAACGGGCGTATAAGGAACAAATGTCAGCCGAGGAAGTTTACAATATCATGTTGAAAGGCAAAGGTACTCAGTTTGACAGCTACCTGTTTGAACACTTTGAAAAAGTTCGCCCGAAAATCGAAGCATACTATTCCAGTCTTTAAGATACAGTCCGGAGAGCAGTAAGGCGTTCGGTAATGCTTTACAATACAGATTGATTTGCATTTCGGTACGTTTGAGCGCTCTTTCATAAAGAAAAAAATCCTGTCGGTATAAGCCGATGGGATTTTTTTGCTGATTGCTTTAACTTAAAAAAATGCCCGCTGCGCTGGCAGCGGGCAAGCCTTGCGTGGAGATGACGAACTAAAAACCGCACTCACCTA
>ONWI01000056.1 GCA_900321515.1 uncultured Eubacteriales bacterium
CAAGGCAATCGGTCTTGTCATTCCCGAGCTGAACGGCAAGCTCATCGGCTCCGCACAGAGAGTTCCTGTTCCCACAGGTTCTACCACCATCCTCACCGCTGTTGTCAAGGGCGCTGACATCACCAAGGAAGGCATCAACGCCGCTATGAAGGCTGCTGCTTCCGAGTCCTTCGGTTACAACGAGGATCAGATCGTTTCTTCCGACGTTATCGGCATGAGATACGGTTCCCTCTTTGACGCCACCCAGACAATGGTCGCAAAGATCGCTGATGACCTCTATGAGGTTCAGGTAGTTTCTTGGTACGACAACGAGAATTCCTACACCAGCCAGATGGTCCGCACCATCAAGTACTTCGCTGAGCTTGCGTAATTAATTATTTCAGCTCAGAGTATTTCCCCAGATAGTCGCTATTGATTATTGATAATAATCCCGGCAGCCTGTATATTATTTGCATGTCTGCCGGGGTTTTTATTTGGGGTGCCGTAATATTAAATTAATAAATTGAAAAAGCTAAATACATATTTTTATGTTAAAATAAAAAGCTGATGATATTCTTGAGTCAAAACTCCTTTTGACGTTTTGGCTGTGGAATGTCACCAGAAAATGAAAGGAATTGATGCTGAGTGAAATCCGATGAGAATAAAAAGGATGTAGCGATAAACGAAAAGACGGGGGAAAAACTGGCAATCCTGCATAAGCTTACACTAAGGCATAAGATAATTATCGCTCTCGGTGCTGTGCTTTGTATTGTAATCATTCTTCTGGCTTCTGCTTACGGCGTCTTTCTTCACTACTACAATAAAATGAATGTGGTCTCAATTAATGACAACGACGAGATCGTAACCGCGATTGACTATGATGAAGATGACCTCAACGATAAGGAACTTACCGACGAAGAACGCAAACAGCTCGAACAGCTCTATAATGAAGGCAAAAGCGAAACTGATGGCGACGACACCGCCATGAAGATTGACAATGAAAATGTAACCAATATACTGCTTCTCGGCACTGACAGCAGGGAGAAGGGAAATAAACGCAGCAGGACAGACTCTATGATAATTTTGTCTATTGACAAAAAGAACAACAAATTGACCATGACTTCTGTTCTTAGGGACACCTACGTCAAAATTCCGAATGTGGGAAAAAACAGGCTGAACGCGGCATTTATTTTCGGAGGTCCGAAGCTTCTCTTTAAAACATTTGATGAAAATTTTGGCATTCATCTCGATAAGTACGTTCAGATAGATTTTTACAATTTCATTGATATGGTAGACGCAGTAGGCGGGGTTGATATCAAACTGACTCCGGATGAGATAAAGCTCATGAATAAAAGCTATATTTCGTCCATTAATAAGAGCCTGAAGAAAAAATCCAACAGCAATATGATCAAGGTCAAAAAGAGCGGCGTATATCATCTTAACGGCGTTCAGGCATTGGCTTATTCGCGCATCAGATATATCGGCACGGATTTTGCGCGCACTGAGCGTCAGCGCATCGTAATCGGAGAGATTATAAAAAAGACCAAGAAGCTCAGCGTTTCCGAGCTGAATTCACTTGCCGATATTGTCCTTCCGATGGTTTCGACCAATCTCAAAAAGGGAGAAGTCATGTCTTTGCTCATGAATGCGAAGGACCTGCTGAATTATAAAGTAGTAAACGGAAGAATGCCTATAGACGGTTCATATAAGTATATGAAGGTCAGAGGCGCTTCAGTACTCGGAGTGAATTTTGATCAGAACAGGAAGTACTGGTACGATCTGGTTTACGGAGATAATTAATCACCTTGTCACTTGATTTCTATTGTGGCTTTTTTGGAAGGGACTGATACCATTGAAATCTGGAAAAAGATCATCAAAAAAGAGCAGTTTGGGTAAAAAAATACTCTATGTCTTTACTTCACTTCTTGGCGTCGTTGTCATACTAATGTCATGCGCATACGGTGCGTTTTATCATTACTACAGCAGGATGAACATCGTGAAAGACGGCGATGAGGATTATCTGTATGTCTCGGACGCTGAAATCAGACAAGGCGAGGATATTGACACGACCACCATGTCGGAGGAGGATCTGAAAAAGCTGGAGGAGATTGAACAGTCGTATAAGCCGGGTCAGATTAATTATGATTACAGCAAGGCTGACGTTACCAATATCATGATCCTTGGTACGGACTACCGCAAAAGAGGCAGATTCAGAACCAATTCCGACGCCATGGTTATGGTGTCTATCAATAAAACGACAAAAAAGATTTTTATTTCATCATTTTTAAGAGATATACTTGTAGATGTCCCGAAGGGCGGCAATCACAAGGAGGCAGGCAAGGCCAAACTGAACTCCGCCTATGGATACGGCGGGTCTCAATTGCTGTTTCAGACCTATAAGGAAAACTTTGGAATAGAATTTGACAAGTTTGTGCATATGGACTTCTTCAACTTCGTAGATATCGTCAACAGTCTCGGTGGCATAGATATGTATTTGAGAGCCGATGAGATCAAGGTGATGAATGAGGTCTATATATTTGAGATGAATAAGCTGTACTGGCTGCCGCACAGACAGGACTGGCTGCCTGAGAAGTCTGGCACCTATCACCTCAGCGGCAAACAGGCGCTTGCCTACACCAGAGTGCGGTATGTGGGCGGCGATTTCGGACGTTCGGAAAGACAGCGCAAGGTCATTGAAGAAATATTCAAAAAAATCAAGGGAATGAGCGTAAAAAAGCTCAATTCATTTGCTGAACACTGTCTGCGCTATGTTACAACCAATGTAGATCAGACTGAATTCATGTCACTGCTGGCAAACGCGCCGGAATATCTGGATTATGAGCGGGTTAATGTCAGAATACCTATTGATCAAACCCATCATGCCGACAGGCTTCAGGGCGCGTATGTTCTGATTATCGACCTTCAGAAAAACGCTGACTATTGGTACAGCATGGTTTACCTTGACAAGGATATTTCGGAGGATATTTACAAAAAGATTAAAGAAGAGAAAAAACAGGAGGAAGACAGAAAGGCGGCAAAAGAGGTTTCCAAAAAGGTGGCTGAGGATGGCAATAAGCTCGCTCAGGAAATGGCGCAGCTCTTTGGCGTTTTGCCACAGACTGAAGTTTCTTCGGAACCTGAAGTTTCGTCGGAAGCCGGATAAATTGTATTTTGAGAGACTGTGTGTGTGATTGCCACAGTCTCTTTTTTGTTTGAAAAATCATGAAAAAATAAGAAAAAACGAGATTACAAGAGAAATAATAAGAACAATAAAAAAAATCAAATAAAACTGACCTTTTCTGACTTTGACTTTTGCTGACTAATAAGTATAATAGTAATCACAAAGGTCAAGGATAGTCAAAGACAAAGACCTTTAGGAGATGATCATCAAATGAGAATGAGCGAACAGGTTGCGAGGTACATCATGGAAATGCTCGACAGCCGTGACGGCACAGCAGAGATACGCCGCAACGAGCTTGCCGACCAGATGGGATGTGTACCCAGCCAGATCAACTATGTAATAACCTCAAGATTCACCCCTGAGCAGGGGTACCTTGTGGAGAGCAGGAGAGGAGGAGGAGGCTACATCCGCATTACCAGAGTACAGATTACCGGAATCTCTGCGCTGATGCATGTAGTAAACAGCATAGGCGACGAGCTTGACAGCGGAACGGCGCGCGCACTTATTATTAGTTTATCCGACAGAGGAGCGATAAGCGAAAGGGCGGCGGGAATAATGCTTGCCGCGTGCAGCGACGGGGCGCTGAAGGCTTTGCCGCCGGAATACCGTGACATTGCGAGAGCAGGAATTCTCAAACAGATGCTTATCAGGTGTACAGTCAGTCAATAATATCATCAGACAAAATATAATTGAGAAAGGGAATGAATACTATGTTGTGTGAAAAATGCAAAAAGAATGAAGCCAATGCTTATATCAAGACAAATGTGAACGGGGACGTTCACGAGTATCACCTTTGCAGTAAGTGTGCTGCCGAGATGCAGAGCAGCGAGGAATTCGGTTCGCTCTTCAATTTCGACAGCCTGTTCAGCCCTATGATGAGCGGGTTCGATATGGTAAGCAGCCTGCTCAGTTCGCCCTTTGGCAGCTTTGGCGCGATGCCTTCGCTGACATCCGGCAAGAGATGTTCGGTGTGCGGCTCGGATTTCCGTTCGATAGCGGACTCCGGCAGGGTGGGTTGCCCGAATTGCTATACCGAATTCAAAGGTCGTCTTGCTCCCACCATCAAGAAGCTGCACGGCAACAGCGTTCACTGTGGAAAACACTCCAAGGTGACCACCCAGGAGAGCAAGGAGAACGAGACCGCTTCGCTTAAAAAACAGCTTGCCGATGCGGTCAAGGCTGAAAATTACGAGCTTGCGGTGGAGCTAAGAGACAAGATAAGAGCTATGGAAGCATAAAAAAATAAAAACGGAGTGATAGATATGTCGGCAAATGAAAGCTGCAAAAAATGGTATGAGTCGGAGGGCGAAAGATCCGACGTTGTGATAAGCACGAGGGTAAGACTTGCGAGGAACCTCAACGGTTATCCTTTCCCTCACCTGATGAATCAGGCACAGATGAAGGAGGTCAACGAAAAGGTCAGGGATGCGCTGATCGGCGGAAATTCCACCCTTCGCGACAGCTTCCGCTATATTGAGGCGGATAAGCTCTCACCGGTTGAGCTTGCATCCCTTGCCGGACGGCACCTTATCAGCCCGGAATTTGCAAACGACCCAAAAGGCAGAGCGCTTCTGCTGATGGATGATGAATCTGTCTGCATTATGATCAACGAAGAAGATCATGTGCGCATTCAGGTGATGGAAAGCGGATTGGGTCTTGAGAAGGCATTTGATATGGCTGACAAGATCGACACACTGCTCGATGAAACGCTGAACTTTGCCTTTGACGAAGAGCTTGGATATCTCACAGCCTGTCCGACAAATTTAGGCACGGGAATGAGAGCCTCGGTTATGCTCCACCTGCCGGCTTCAGAGGCGGACGGCACGCTGCGCAGAGTGGCTGCGAGCCTCAGCAAGATCGGTGCTACTATCAGAGGAAGCTACGGCGAGGGTAGTCAGTCCACAGGGGCAATGTATCAGATATCAAACCAGGTCACTCTCGGCATAAGCGAGAAGGACACTCTTTCCAATCTGAGTGACATAACCAATCAGATCATTTCGCTGGAAAAGAAATCGAGGTCAAGGCTGCTTGAAAGCGAGAGCTATCAGGACAGCGTATGGCGCGCGCTCGGCATTCTCAAGACAGCCAGGGTTATGAGCAGCAGCGAATTTGACAGGCTGTATTCCGCATTGCGAGTGGGCGTCGCCGAGGGTCTTGTCAAAGGATTGACGCTTGGACAGTTAGGCGAGGCATACGAAGGCGTGCAGCCCGCAAGACTTATGGAGCAGTACGGCAACGACCTTAATTCCGCTCAGAGGGACAAGAAACGCGCCGAGATACTCAGGGGAGTTTTTAAGAACACAGACATTGTGTAAATAACGTATATAATCAGATCAGATAAAAATGAAGAGGGGGATATTTATGTATAACTTCAAAGGATTCAGCGAAAAAGCGAACATTGCTCTCAACCTGGCATTTGAATGCGCACAGGATATGGGACATACATTCGTCGGATCAGAGCACATACTGCTCGGCCTTGTCAAGACTGACGATTCTGCGGCTCAGACAATTCTGAATGACAACGGACTTACCGACGAGGCTGTTACAAACAAGCTGCTTGAAATCCACGGTCAGGGAGTGAGATGCAGCCTCAATCCAAACGATATTACCGCACGAGGCAAGCGGACGCTTCAGGCGGCAAAGAGCATATCCGGAAGAATGGGTCACGGATATGTCGGCACCGAGCATATACTCCTTGCCCTTATAAGCGACAGCGAGAGCTATGCCGTCAGATTCATCCAGGAGCTTGGCGGAGACATTCAGGGAATCATGGACGATCTTACAAGCCTTTTCAACAGTGAGTTGGGGGATGACAGCGACGAAGGGCAGCCTGAATTCGGACATCAGTCCTCATTCGGAGGATTATTCGGAATGGGCGGAAATCCATTTGGCGCTCATGAGACGCCGGGCGGCAAGGGAAAAGGAAAGAGCCTGCAAAAATACGGGCGCGACCTCACTGAGGAAGCAAAAAAGGGCAAGATTGACCCGGTTATCGGCAGACAGAATGAGATAGACAGAGTTATACAGATACTCTCCCGCCGCACAAAAAACAATCCCTGTCTGATAGGCGAACCGGGCGTGGGTAAGACGGCAATAGCCGAGGGACTCGCGCTGAAGATAGCCGAAGGCGAGGTTCCGGAAACTCTGAAGAACAAGAGGATAGTCGATCTCAGCCTTACGGGTATGATTGCGGGTTCAAAATACAGAGGAGAATTTGAGGAACGTATTCAATCCGTTATAGATGAAGTGGTTAAGGACGGAAACGTAATTCTTTTCATAGATGAAATTCACACACTTATAGGCGCGGGTTCCGCCGAAGGCGCTACCGACGCGGCGAATATTCTGAAGCCTATGCTTGCCAAGGGTCAGTTCCAGGTGATCGGCGCAACCACCATTGCCGAGTACCGCAAGTATATCGAGAAGGATTCGGCACTCGAACGCCGCTTCCAGCCTGTGCTTGTCGGAGAACCCACCGAGGACGAGGCGGAACAGATTCTTCTGGGACTTCGCGACCGTTATGAGGGACATCACAATGTTAGAATCACAGATGAAGCCATCAAGTCAGCCGTCAATCTTTCGGCGCGATACATTGCCGACCGTTATCTGCCCGATAAGGCGATAGACCTTATCGACGAGGCAGCCTCAAGAGTAAGGCTCAGAAGGCAGACCGCTCCGGATGAGGTAAAAGAACTTGAAAGCCGGATTAAGCAGGTGACGGCAGACAAACAGGAGGCTGTCAAGAATCAGGACTATGAAAGAGCTGCGAGTCTCCGCGACAGGGAAAAGGAACTCTCCGCAAAGCTCGACGAAAAGCGCGAAGCGTGGAAGAAGCAGAATCAGGGCAGAGAAGCTACTGTTACCACAGAGGATATCGCGGGAATCGTCTCACAGTGGACTGGCATTCCTGTGGTTCAGCTTACAACTGAGGAAAGCGAGAGAATGCTCCGTATGGAGGACATTCTGCATGAACGGATCGTGGGGCAGCATGAAGCGGTCACCGCAGTGGCGAAGGCAATCAGGCGCGGCAGAGTTGGTCTGAAGGATCCGAAGCGGCCAATAGGCTCCTTCCTCTTCATGGGACCGACCGGAGTCGGCAAGACAGAGCTTTGCAAGGCACTCGCAGAAGCGCTCTTCGGCGACGAGAATGCCATCATCCGGCTGGATATGTCGGAGTACATGGAGAAGCACACCGTGTCCAAGCTCATTGGTTCGCCTCCCGGTTATGTGGGCTATGACGAAGGCGGTCAGCTGACCGAGAAGATTCGCAGACGGCCCTATTCCGTGGTGCTTTTTGATGAGATAGAGAAGGCACACCCGGACGTTCTCAACATCATGCTTCAGATACTCGGCGACGGCAGAGTGACCGATTCACAGGGCAGGACGGTGGATTTCAAGAACACCGTCATCATCATGACGTCTAACCTCGGCGCGAGAATTATCACCGGCGGCGCGAACGCGCTCGGTTTCGGTCAGTCGGACGATAACAAGGCGCAGCAGGATTATGAAAACATCAAGTCGGCAGTTATGGGCGAGCTGAAAAACACATTCCGTCCTGAATTCATCAACCGACTGGATGACATAATTGTGTTCCGTAAGCTCAGCGAGGAGGATGTGGAACAGATCGCCGAGAGAATGCTCAGGACACTTGCCAAGAGGATAAACGAGATGGAAATCGACGTGACATTTGAGCCGAGCGTGGCAAAGACCATTGCAAAGCACGGCTTCGACCCGGTTTACGGCGCGCGTCCGATACGCCGCGCCATTCAGTCCGAGATAGAGGACAGACTCTCCGAAAAGATTCTGGAGGGTGAGGTCAAACCCGGTGACAGCATCTCTGTCAGTTACGACGACGAACTTAAAATCAGCAAGAAATAGTATAAGAGCCAATGTCCTTCGCAGGATATTGGCTCTTTGTGCTGAGTGAATTATTTCTTTTTATTTCTTTTTCTTTGCTTTTGCCTTGACCTCGGTGAACTTGTCTCCCTCGACTTTGTAGACGTATTTTTTGCTCACCTTGCCGGTTTCGTAATTGGTCTTGGCATAGGTGACAGTGCCTTTTCCGTTGCTGTCCCCGTCCCATTTCACCGAATAGACGTAGCGGACGCCGTCCTCGATTTTTTCAAAGCTGCCGAGAAGAAAACCATATTCCGGGCGGAGCTTGCTAAGTTTGTTGCATACGTCGTCAGAAACGCTGAAGTCTGACAGAAGTTTATAATCTTCTTCGTTGTAGCTGCCGATTTTCGCTTTGCGACCTATCGCTTGGAGATACGCCGCAGCGCAGGCGTCGCATTGATTATGTAAAGCGTCGGTGATTTCGTCGTCACCCTGCGCTTCTATTGCTTTTTCAGCGAGCGAGGCAGGGAACATATTTCTGACGGAGGAAGCAAACGCTCCGCCGTCCAATGACTCCTGTGCCTCTTTGAATATGTATTCTCCGTTTTCCGATTTGTCGAATTTGATCAGCGTCGGAATGCAGAACGAACCGGAATTGTCCACAAATAAGCCGTCACGGAAACCGTAGCCGACGGTGCTGCACAAAACGTAAACTTCCACGTTTTTGCCCCTGTCCGTGTATCCGAGTGTCATATGTCCCTCGCCAAGGCACTCGCTTTGAAAAAAGATCTCGGAATCCCTGATTTCGGCATAATGCATTGTCTGACCGTCCACAATGATGTCAGACATGGATACATCGTTCATTTTGAATATGCTGCTTGTGACAGCCTCTTCAAGCTCCTTCGGAATGTCGGTGCTGAAGTACGGCTTCCGGAAAAATACCGAAACGAAAATCGCAGCGATAATCGCGACGATGCCGACGCAGATAAATCCCATTGCAGTTTTTTTGTTGTTTAGCATAATAATTTTCTCCCTTCACGGCTTGTATATACTATATTTTACTATATCCGACCGGAACTGTCAATATATTTTATACTGTGTTCCGGTAAAAACATGCATGATTTGCCATGAAACCGCCGGAGTATGAAGTGACTGAATCGCACAGAATTCCAAAAGCCCCGTAAATTGCCTGACTTGGCGCGATTTACGGGGCTTGAGGATTATATTCTCTGTCTCAACGTGATGATGGCGCCGCAGTTTGGGGTTGAAGTCACACAAACAACCTCCCAGCCCTGCGCGTACATCTCATTGGCCTTTTGTTCGATGAGTGCGGCACGCTGAACGGCGTCCTTCGTAAAACCGATAACAACTGTTCTGTACATAATTATTCCAACCTTTCTTTTTGATGTTGGTTGTATGATACAACAGCTTCGTTTAGAAAAGGTTAAGAATGGGATAGGTTAGGGTAAAGTTTTTTCAATAATTTCCCAAAAATTTGAAGTAGCTCATCTCGGTGCTGAGGGAACAGATAAGCGCGCAGACGCGCTCATCGTGAACATTGCCGTTGAAGTCGAGATAGAAGCGGTACTGGAAATTCTGCCCTTTGAGCGGGCGGGATTCGATTTTGGAAATATTCATTCCGTTGGCTGCGAATCTCGACAGTACTCGGTAAAGGCTGCCGGTCTGATGAGGCAGGGTGAAGGTCAGGCTTATCTTGTCCGCTCCGTCGCGAATAACCATGTGTTTGGATATGATGATGAATCGGGTCTGATTGCCGTCGATGTCCTGAATCCCGTCCTCAAGAATGTCCAGCCCGAACTGCCTGCCCGCGACGCTTGAAGCTATTGCCGCTTTGGTGGGATCGTTCCAGCGTGCGACGTTCTTTGCCGCCACGGCGTTGTTGCTGTACTCGTTGGTATTGAATCCTTTGCTCTGAATGTAGCGGGCGCACTGCGCAAGCGCCTGCGGGTGGGCGTAGACTTCGGTTATATCCTCCAGTTTGGCGCCCTTCGGGGCGAGAAGGCAGTGATTGATGTCCACATCTGTCTCGCCGACGATGTAGAATCCGTGTCGGGTCAAAAGGTCGTATACGTCGTTGACCGCTCCGGCAGTGGTGTTTTCCAGCGGAAGCACGCCGAAGTCGGCGTATTCCTCAGTTACCGCCTCGAATACGTCCTGGAATCGCGGCAGGAAGACAGGCTCGGTGTCCTCGCCGAAAAACTGCTTGGCGGCGAGGTGGGAATACGCTCCGACCGCGCCCTGACAGGCAATTTTGGAACCCTTGATGATCTTGCCTGCGGTCATGAATTTTTTGCGCAGCTTGCCGTCGTCGCCGTAGAGAAGCATCTGCTGATAGGTGCAGCTTATATCTATGAGGGTAGCCATAAGCGTGCGCGCGCCGCCGCCGAATTCGCCGCCCTCGCGTTCAACACGTTCAAGTATCTCACGCTCGCGTTCCGGCTGAAAGATTGGAGCGCCGTTACGCTTTTTTACGGCGGCAACCTTTCCTGCCGCGTTCATCCTCCGGATAAACAGCGCAAGAAGCTGCCTGTCAATATCGTCTATCTCCTTTCGGACGTCCGAAAGGTCGAAGTCATCCGGGATATCGGGAGTGTTGGAAACGCCTGAATTATTTGAAATACTCACAGCTTGCCTACCTCCTTCATCATGTCGGCAAGTCCTATCGCGACGGCCGATTCAATCGCGGGCAGAGCGCGCGGAACGATGCAGGGATCGTGTCTGCCGCCGACGGTGAGGATTGCGTCGCGCTGCTCCTTGAGATCGATTGTGTGCTGTTCCTGCGAGATGGAGGGAGTTGGCTTGACGGCGGCACGCATTATAATGGGCATTCCGTCGGTAATGCCGCCGAGAATGCCTCCGCAGACGTTGCGGGTTGTGATAACCCGGTTGCCGGAAAGAGTGAAGGGGTCATTTGATTCGCTGCCTCTGAGGCGTGCCACGTCGAACCCAGCGCCGAATTCCACACCCTTGACGGCGGGAACTCCGTAGACTATCGAGGAAAGCACGTTCTCCACGCCGCCGAACATGGGTGAGCCGATTCCTGCCGGAACTCCGACAGCAGCAATCTCCACGATGCCGCCTACGCTGTCATGGTCGCTTCGAGCGTCGTCGATTCTGCGGCGCATACCTCTCTCCGCCTCCGGACGGTTGAGGGCAAAGAATTTTTCCTGCAGTGAGAGAAGCTGCTCCGCGTTTACCGAGACCGGATCGAACGGGTCGTCGTACATATTGCCGATGGCGTAGATATGTCCGCCGACGGTCACGCCTCTGCGGGCAAGAATCTGACGGCAGACTGCGCCGGCAAATGTGAGCGGAGCAGTAAGTCTGCCGCTGAAATGTCCGCCGCCGCGCACGTCATTGTAGCCGTTGTAGCGCACCGCGCCGGTGTAATCGGCGTGTCCCGGACGAGGAAGCCGTTGCAGCTTGTCGTAATCGACCGAGCGTGTGTTTGCGTTCTCTATGACGGCGCACATAGGTGCGCCTGTGGTGGTGTTTCCCAGAATGCCGGAGCAGACCTCGGGCATGTCCTCTTCCTTGCGCGGTGTGGAAGTGGAATCGTTACCGGGAGCGCGGCGGTTCATCTGGAACTGAATTTCGTCAAAGTCGAGTTCCTCGCCTGCCGGAAGCCCGTCTATGACAACGCCAATACCGACTCCGTGGCTTTCGCCGAATATCGAAATTTTTATATTATTTCCCCATGTCGATGACATTTGCTTTACCCCCAAGAGAATTGTATACTTCAAAGAATGACGGATAGCTTTTGCCGACACTGTGCGGCGTGGTTACCGTAACCTCTCCGTCAGCGCAAAGAGCGCCGACAGCGGCGGACATTACTATCCTGTGGTCGCGGTAGCCATGTACAATTCCGCCTTTGAACCGCTTCACACCGCGGATAATAAGACCGTCCTGCGTGATCTCGGCATTGCCTCCGAGCGAATGGATCATTGCTGCCGTGGAGATCAGTCGGTCGCTTTCCTTTATGCGGAGTCTTTCGGCGTGATCTATGACTGTTGTGCCCTCGCAGAGCGCGGCACATACCGCCAGGCAGGGAACCAGATCGGGTATCTGTTCGGCGTTTATGTGCTGTGCCTTGAGTATTCCGCTTCTGACAGTGATTTCACCGTGACTCAGCTCGATCTCGGCACCGAATCTGCGGAAAAGCTCCACCG
>ONWI01000045.1 GCA_900321515.1 uncultured Eubacteriales bacterium
CCATCACGGTGCTGCGCGACGGCTCGACCATCTGCTCTCTCGACGCGAAGACCGACGATATTTCGGAAGCCAACATTATCCGCAACATGGTCGGACGCAGCATCGACGACGTTTATCCAAAGCGTGAAGAAAAGCACATCGGTGAAGTGATGTTTGAAATCAAAAATCTCACGGTGGAGGATCCGAAAACCGGCCGCGAGATTCTCAAAAACGTCAATCTCAACGTGCGCAAGGGCGAAATCGTCGGCCTGCAGGGACTCATGGGCGCGGGGCGCACCGAATGCGCGCTGACCGTCTTCGGCAATCCCTACGGCTATAAAATCAAATCGGGCGAAGTGATCATAGACGGCAAGTCCAAGCTCTTCAAAAGCCCGCGCGAAGCCATCAAAAACGGACTTGCCTATGTTTCGGAGGACCGCAAGGGTAACGGACTTGTGCTGATACAGGACATCCGCTACAATACCACCCTGGCAAATCTGAAGGAGATAGCAAGCGGACTTTCGATAGATTCCAACAAGGAAATCCTGATTGCCAACAAGTACAAGGACGATATCAACATCAAAACCCCGTCTATTGAGCAAAAGGTCAACAATCTCTCGGGCGGCAATCAGCAGAAGGTGCAGATTGCCAAATGGCTTTTCACAGAGCCGAAGGTGCTGATCCTTGACGAGCCGACGCGCGGCATCGACGTCGGCGCCAAGCTGGAAATCTACACGCTGATGAACAAGATGGTCGAGGAAGGCATGTGCATCATCATGATTTCGTCCGAGCTGCCGGAGGTTCTCGGCATGTCCGACCGTCTCTATGTTATGAGTGAGGGTCAGATCACCGGCGAGCTTGACGCGTCCGAAGCCACAGAAGAAAAGGTCATGAAGATGGCCATAAACAGCGATTGAGGGAGATAATAATATGGAAACTAAGAAAAAATCTTTAGGCTCAGAAGTCGTTGGACTCTTAAAGACCAACGTAAAGAGCTATATGATGTATATTGCTCTGGTGGTTATCATGCTGGTATTCCAGATATGGTCGGGCGGAAAGTTTTTCAGAGCGTCCAATATCACCAACCTGTTCAATCAGGCGGCTTATGTCGGCGTGCTTGCCATCGGCATGACGCTGATCCTCATTCTGAAGCACATTGATCTTTCGGTCGGATATGTTGCCGGCTTTACCGGCGCGCTTGCGGCGATTCTCATGCAGCGCGAAGGCGTCAACGAATGGCTTGCCATTCTCATCGTACTGATTGTCGGTCTTGTGATCGGTCTCTATCAGGGCTTGACGGTCACCCGCCTCGGCGTTCCCGCCTTTGTCGTGACCCTCGCGGGAATGTTCATTTTCCGCGGATTGCTGTCGCTTACCCTTGCGGAATCCGGCACGATCGTTGTCAATCAGAAGGGCTTCCTTGCTCTCTGCAACGGCTTCATCCCCGACATCCCCAACAGTCTTGGCATTCATCTGGTCACAATGATCGTCGGTGTGCTGGGCGTGATAATTGTCATACTTTCGCAGATCAAGAACCGCAAAAACAAGCAGAAATATCAGTTTGAAGTCGTTTCCACTCCTATCTTCGTAGTTGAAATGATCTTGATTTCAGGCGTTATTCTCGCGGTCTGCTGGATGCTCTCCACTTACAGAGGCATCCCCTGGAGCGCTGTCATCGTCGGCGTGATTCTCGTTATATACACATTCATGCTCAGCAAGACCAAGCTCGGCCGTTACATCTACGGCATCGGCGGCAACGACCAGGCCGCAGAGCTTTCCGGCGTCAATGTAAAGCAGGTCACACTGTTCGCGTTCTGCTCAATGTCCGTTCTCGCGGCTGTCGCGGGCATTCTCTACACCTCCCGTCTTTCCTCCGCCACTCCTACCGCCGGCAACGCCTTCGAGATGGACGCGATTGCCTCCTCCTACATCGGCGGCACGGCTGTCAGCGGCGGCGTGGGCAAGGTTACCAACGCCATTATCGGTACGTTCGTCATTATGGCGCTCACCAACGGCATGAACCTTATGATGGTCGATATCTCCTATCAGTACATCGTCAAGGGTCTTATCTTCATCATCGCCGTTGCTTTCGACGTCCGCACACGCAACAAGTAAGATTTTCTTTGCAGACAATTTTGCCTGAAAAAAACAAAAACACATCCCCGGTCGGCACGATTTCTCGCGCTGACCGGGGATGATTTGCTTTTGCGGCAATCAAAATCAGTCGATTCCGTTTTTCATAATGTTCCACGACTCGCCGCCGTCATCGTCTCTTTTGAATTCTATCCATTTGAGGGATTTGAATTTTTTCTCTGCGCGGTCGTAGTTGTTAGGAGAGACAATATCGGTGGAGGCGATATGATATTCTGAGCGGTTTCCGGCGTCGCCGGTGAGCTTTTTGCCGGTAAACGGATTGACGGGGTTGCCAATAAGTCCTTCAAAGGCGAGCGAGGGAGTGTCGGCGTTTGTCATGAAGGTATCGTCTGTTTTCAGCTCGGTGCTTCCGAAGTCCTTGACCAGAAGCAGGGCTTTATAGCTCGAAACGTCAAATGCCGTATCGCTTCCGCCGTCGGAACCGCTGAAAAGATTATTCAGATTGTATCCGTGATCGGACACAATAATAATCCTTGTGTTGTCATAAACACCGTTCTCACGCAGATAATCCATCCACTTTCCGAGCTTCATCATAGCAGCCATATTGCATTGATAATGAATTATCTGGGTCTTGTCGGTGAAATTGAGTTGGTCGCCGTCTGCGTTCCGGCGTGTGCCATGTTCCGCCTCGTATTCTCTGTTGTCGATGCTGTGGGAAGGCTCGTAGTCCGGCTCCTGGAGCATGGTTACGTCATGGGTGGTTTCATTGTCGATTACTATGAAGGAACCCCTGCCGCTGTCGCTGATGCCGGTCAGTGAGGTGAGATTCTGCAATACGCTGTACGAAGCCATGAAAAGAGGATCAACTCCGTCGAGCGTGCCTTCCGCGACATACATGTCATTGCCCGGGAGATGGAAGCTCTTGGAGGAGTGATTGTAGGTCCCGCCGCGGTAGAGCGCGTTATGGAGCAGCACGGGCGATGAGCGGAAAATGCTGTAGGCAAAGAAGTTGTTGTTTCTCAGCTCCTCGGTCTGAGCGAGGTTATTTACGTCCAGCAGCTTTCCCTTTGCCACCTGCGCCCTGATTCCGGGATGATCGTCATAAATGCTGAGGTCGGGTATCCAGTAGTAGTTTGCCAGGGGCGGATCGAAAACCGATACGTCATATCCGTTGTCGGCAAAGACGGAAGGCATCAGCTTTAGCGCTTCATTGTGCTTTTCGACCAATGTCTGACCGTCTTTTCTGTTCATCTCTTCCGGGGTATATTCATAGCCGCCGAAGAGCGCGGGCGAACCGAGCAGGGTGCAGTTCCCGTAGGAAATGGTGTTGGGATAGAATGTGAACCCGCCGAACTGTTCTTTAAGCTCCGGCTTTTCCTCTATGATGAACGGGAAGTAATCTCCGATAGCCCTGTCCATCATGATTATCACGACGTTTTTTCCGTTTCTGTCCAGGTTCATTGTCAGAGAGCCTGTTTTATCCAGACTTTTCATGGTGGCTCTGAGCTGGCTGACCTCGGACTGTATGGAAATGATATTGACGCAGGATGTGATCGCCACGGCGCCGCACAGGGCGATTGAAACCGACTGAAGGACAGAATCGCGGTATTTCCATACCAGCCAGATTATCAGGACAACAGCGGTCAGAACCGCCGCGTTTATCAGTGAATCCGGACGTGTGACTTTTGGCAGATTGTCGTATTCCAGCAGCGAGGAGATGTTGCCGTAGCCTTTTCCGAAAAACAGATAATTGATTGCCGCCGTCACCGAGACGATTACCCCGCAAAGACTGAAAATCCTTTTGAACGCCGGGGTGGAAAGCCGGTAGAATATATTGATCCAGATGAGGAATGTTCCGGCCGCCAGCGCGAAGGAGGTGGCGACATATCTGAGCGGAGAGTGAAAGTCGGTTACGCTGATGAATTCTCCGGGCGACGCCTTGATGACGGCAGAGGGAATAAGGATTCCCGTAAAGACCGTCATGAAAATGCAGCAAAGCAGAAAAGTGCTGTTCTCGCGCTTGGAGACGTCCTTATCCGGCACGCTGAGGGAAATGCCGGATTTTTTTGCGATGAACCACGCGATGAGAGGGAACGTAAGCAGGAGCAGTCCCGCAACCGAAAACGCCTGGAGTCCCTTTGTCCTCATGGGACTGACAAAGAGGACGATGGGGAGAAGTATGATTCCCGTTGCGGCGCTCATCACGCACAGCACGAATTTCGGATTTCTGATCTTGTAGAAAATATTCTTGATCAGTGAAAACAGGTTGTTCAGAGTCCAGTAAAAAACAAGTCCCGCCGGCGATGAGTACAGAAACACCAGGAAAATCGCCGCCATGCCGTAGAGCTGTATCTTGCTTTTGAGCGGCATTCCTTTGGTGTAGATAATGCCTGAGACGATGTTGACAGCCGTCATCAGAACCGGGAGCAGATTAAACGGATGTCCGGCAATGGTGAGCAGTCTGTCGGGCTGTCCCAGATCGCTGATCGGCCCGAACGAGGCTCCGTTGAGCAGATCGAGTTCCGAGAGAAAGGTATATGCCGCAATGAAAAACGGGATTTCGAGCAGCAGCGAGACCGAACCGCTCAGGGCGTAATAGGGCTTGTAGCCGTTCTGTCTGTAATAGGTCTGGAGCATCATGAAGCGCTCGTCGCCCTTGAATACCTTCTTGATGTGGCTGACGCCGGCGCTGAGTTTTTCCGCGCGGAATCTTTCCCTGTCCTGCAGAGCGTCCGCCCGGATGTAAAGCGGCAGGATAAGGATATTGACTGTGAGACTCAGAAAGACAATGGATATTCCTATGTCCTGTGAGATGTATAGAATCGTCGTATAAGTGACATCAAAAAGCATTATTAATGGCTTGATGATCAGAGTGTACAAAAAAGAAAACAAGATCATGTTGATAGCCCTCTTCAGTTAATTGCCTATAATTCGCCATGCGCCGGGATCAGAGGAATCCTCGCCGGAAAATCCGATCCAGGTAATATCTTTGTATTGTTTTTCGCTGCCGCTGTAATCGGACGCCATGTTGATTCTTGAGAAACAGATGTGATGTTCAGCCTTATTCTTGGCCTCGGAAGTAATTTTGCTGCCGGTGAAGGGATTGACCGGATCCTCTATCAGCCCCTCAAAGGCAATGGACGGGGTGTCCGCACAGGTCATGAAGGAGGAGTCCGTCGTGAGTTCGGTGCTTCCGAAGTCCTTGACCAGGAGCAGCGACTTGTAGGTCATGCTCGCGTCAACATCCGAATCGGGATTTTCGTTGCCGGAGGAAATCTGCCCGCCGAAAAGATAATCCAGATTTCTGCCGTGATCGGAAACGACAATGATTCTGGTGTTGTCATAAAGACCGTTCTCACGCAGATAATCGAGCCATTTGCCGAGCTGGATGAATGACGCCATGTTGCATTGATAATGAATCATCTGATTGATGGAGGAGATCTCCATCTCGTCCCCGTCGGCGGTGCGGCGGATCTTATGCTCCGACTCGTAGGCCCTGTTGTCGATATTGAGCGACGGCTCGTATTCCGGCTCGCTGAGCATAACCACATCGTGAGTGGTGTCGTTGGACATCATCAGGAAGGCGCCCTTTCCGCTGTCGGTTGCCTCGGTGACTGCGGGCAGGTTCCTGAGCGCGTTGTAGGAACCGATAAAATAGGAGTCCACGTTGTAGAAACTGCCGTGAGCGGTATACATGTCGTCAAAGGTCTGGAATGTTATTCTGCTGTAGTGATTGTACGCGCCCTTGTTGTAAAGCGACAGGTGCAGCAGGACCGGTGACGACCGCATTATGCTGTAGGCGAAGAAGTTGCGTTTCAGAGGGTCCTCTTTATTCTCGGAATTGCTGTTGTCGGTGAATATGCTCTTGGTATTGTACCTTTTGATTTCGGGATAGTCGTCGTATATTCCCAGATCAGGCATCCAGCTGTAGCCGGCGAAGGGCGGGTCGCAGACGGTGGTTTCAAAGCCGTTCCGGGAGAATATCACGGGCATGACCCTGAGCGCCTCATCGTGTTTTTCCGGAATGGTCCTGTCATCGCGTGCGTTCATTTCCTCCGGGGTGTACTCATAGCCGCCGAAGATACCCGGCGCGCCGACCAGAGTACAGTTGCCGTAGGAAATCGTGTTGGGATAATATGTGAAGCCGGCAAACTGTTCTTTGAGTTCGGGCTTTTCCTCAATGATGTACGGGAAGAAATCGTTTATTGCCCTGTCCATCATGATGACCACGACGTTTTTGCCCTTTTTGTCCAGCGGGAGGCTTACCCCCTGATTGGATTTTATCTCGGAGAGGAAGCTGCTCATCTGGTTTGTCTGACGCTGAATATTGAACATATTGGCGAAGGAGATAATTGCCGTAGCCGCGCACATCGCGAACGAAACCGACTTGACGATGACGGGCTGTTTCTTCCACAGAAGATACAGGACTGCGGCAAGCGCGGTCAGAACAAGGGTATTGGCAAGATAATCCGACTGAGCGCTGTTCATTATGTTGTCGTATTGCAGCAGGGAAGAGAGCTGTCCGTATTTGCCGCCGAAGAACATGTAATTGACGGCGGAGCAGCCTGACAGCGCCACCGAGCCGAATGCCATGATTCTTCTCGCGTGAGGGGCCGACAGGCGGTAGAACACGTTCATCCATACCATGAACGTGCCGGCGGCGAGCGGGAAGGAGTACCCGATATACCTTATCGGCGAATGGAAGTCGGACACGTTGACGAATTCGCCGGGAGAGGAGTTTATTATAGCGGAGGGAATCAGCATACCCGTGAGGACGGTCATGAAAAGGCATCCGGCGATAAAGATGACGTTATCCGCGGGAGTCGCGTCGGATATCCTCAGCGAACCGATTCTGAGCCTGGGCATAACGAATTTTTTGATGAGAAGCACCGCGGCGGGAAGAAGCATGAGCGCCAGACCGCCGGTAACGAAAAGCTGGATTTTGGCGGTCCTCATCGGGCTGACAAATGTGAAATACGGCAGACATACGCACGAAACCGCCGCGCATATCGCGCTGAGCACGAGTTTAGGATTTTTGAGCCTGTAAAAAATATTCTTGACCAGTGAAAAGAGGTTGTTGAGGGTCCAGTAAAAAACCAGCCCCGACGGTGAGGAATACAGGAAGACAAGGAAGATAAGCGCCATGCCGTAGAGCTGGAGCTTGCTTTTGAGGGGCATTCCCCTGGTGTAGATAACGCCGGAAATGATATTGATCGCCGTCATGAGAACCGGCAGCAGATTGACGGGATGTCCGGCAATGCTCAGCAGCGCGTCGGGCTGGCTGAGATCGCTGAGCGGCCCGAACGCGGCGCCTCTCAGCAGATCGACATTTGAAAGGAAGTTGTAGGCGGATATGAAGAACGGAATCTCCAGCAGCAGGGAAAGAGAACCGCTCAGGGCGTAATAGGGTTTGTAATCGTTCTGTCTGTAATAGGTCTGGAGCATCATGAAGCGCTCGTCGCCCTTGAAGACCTTTTTGATGTGCCTGACTCCCCGGCTGAGCTTTTCGTTTCTGATTCTTTCTTCCTCCTGGAGACTGTCCGCGCGTCTGTAGAGCGGCAGTATGAGAAAGTTCACCGACAGGCTCAGAAAAACGATGGACAAGCCCTTATTCATCGTTACATGCTGAAAGATTGTAAATATCACGTCAAAAAGCAGTACAAGCGGTCCGAGGATAAGATTGTATAAAAAAGTTAAAATGCTCATTCTGTTATTTCCTCTTTCAAACTACATGGGATTATGCGGGATCGTGCATCTGATTGCCTTCGAGCAGTTCCTGCCTTTTAGCCATAAGATAATCCACAGCGAGCGAGGCGGAATGACCGATATTCGCCCACGCGTCCGAACGCGCCTCGGCACGTCCCTCTTTGAGATCGCGGGCGTTGAGGCAGTTGTCGATAAGTTCGCCGACCGATTCGAAATTGTCGGTGGTGAGCTGCCGGCCGAGCTTGGGCAGAACGGTGAATGTCCACATTTCATCGTCGAGCCACCAGGCGTCGTAAGGTCCCTTGTCAAACGAAGTGTCGGCGTAGATGATGGGCTTGTCAAACACCAGGGAATAATCAAATATTACGCCGGAATAATCTGAAATCAGGATATCGGAACGTCTGAGCACATCGAAATTGTCGTTGCTGCTGTTCCATTCGAGATTTTCGCTTTCGGGATAACGGTTCATAAGCTCGTCGAGCATCTGTTTTTCGGATGTATAGGACTGCGGGTGGGGACGGATTATGATATGATAGCCGGTTTTAAGCAGCGCGTCTATCATCTTTGCGCCGAAGCGGTTGAGGATGCTGCTTGCGCCCCACGACGGCGCGAGAAGTACGGTCACGCTGTGCTCCGGCAGTTCTCCTGCGTCGAGCAGTCTTTCGCGGAGAACGTCCATGTGTGGCAGGCCGATCATCGGCAGCTCCTTGTGTGGCAGATGCCGCAGGTCTTCAAGCTGACGGATCTGCTTTGCCTGAAAATCGCCCGAAGTCATCACCGCGTCGTAATAATCCAGACCGAACATTCTGTAGCCGGTCACATCGTTGGCGGAGTGAAGTATGTGGGCGTACCATTTGACATTGCGCGAGCGCTTCCACTGATACACGTCGATGCCGGGCGTGCTGGAGAGCACGACGTCCGCCTTGAGCATATTCATGCGGGCGAAGGCTCTGTTGCCCTCGCCGATGAACTGGGCCGAGACATGATCGTATTTTTCGTCGAGCGCCGGGTCGTCGGGCGAAGCCGTGAGATAGACCGCCTGCTGTCCGCGCTTTTCCAGTTCGTCGCAAATCGGCTTGAAGATATTCCAGTAGCGTTTGCTGTCCGTGAAAATCGCAAACGGCACATTGTCGCTTTCGGTCTTTTCCTGTCTGCCCAGGCTGAAAAGGAACCGTAGCTTGATGAAGGAATTGCGCAGAAAGTACGCCGCCGCGCTCAGAACGCCGATAAGTATCGTGAAAAGCATACTTCCGGTGCCGGGGTCGATGTAGATGAAACTGAAATTCTGGATCATTGGTGACACTCCTCAGGATGATAAAAAATAATAAAAAACACAGCGTTTTTTACAAACTTAATTTTCATTATAACATTAGTATATTATCCCTGTCAACAACTAAATTCAGCGAAGGCAGCCTGAAAGAAAGCGCGGAGCGCCGAATTAGCGAGCGAGGGAGTCCAGGGGGGGGCGGGTCAAGGGCAGAGCCCATCGCTGCAACGCGCTGCGACGCAAATCAGGCTTAGGCACCGCCGATAAAGCACCTTATCCAAATTTTCCTGACCACGATTTACATGCGCTTTAGTGAACTTCAAACACATGTAACTAAAATTACGTTCAAAATTGATTTCCGTGGAAAAAAGACTTGACTATTGCGGAAAAGTGTGTTATAGTAGAATTACCTCGCATTGGGCGTGTTTTTTTTATGCGCCTGTTTAAAGCGTACCGCGGCCGCAGGCTGACGGTATCGAGGGAGGCTGAAATGCCGCTGAAACGCATTGTTTATGCAGAGACAGGGCGAGTCTGCGGTAAATTATTCCGTTACGGGAGGTGCCGACATGAGAGTAAAGGTCACATTGGCATGCACAGAATGCAAGCAGAGAAACTACAACACTGTCAAGAACAAGAAGAATGACCCCGACAGACTTGAGATGAAGAAGTATTGCAGATTCTGCAAGAAGCATACTTCGCAC
>ONWI01000051.1 GCA_900321515.1 uncultured Eubacteriales bacterium
AAGAAGGTATTCATCGTCACCGACCAGTTCCTTTACAAGAACGGTTACACCAAGGGCATCACCGACAAGCTCGACGAGATGGGCATAGT
Source organism: uncultured Eubacteriales bacterium (assembly GCA_900321515.1). Lineage (GTDB taxonomy): Bacteria > Bacillota > Clostridia > Oscillospirales > Acutalibacteraceae > RUG762. Next base: position 90 of record ONWI01000051.1, read on the forward strand.
CCACGCGACGTTCTTCGACGTGGCTCCCGATCCGACGCTTGCCTGCGCGCTGGAAGGCGTAAAGCAGATGCGCGCCTTCGAGCCTGACTGCATCATAGCGGTTGGCGGCGGTTCCGCCATGGACGCCGGCAAGATCATGTGGGTGCTTTACGAGCATCCCGAAGCCGATTTCAAGGATATGGCAATGCGCTTCATGGATATCCGCAAGAGAGTCTACACCTTCCCCAAGATGGGAGAGAAGGCTTACTTCATAGCGGTGCCGACTTCTGCCGGCACCGGTTCCGAGGTCACTCCGTTCGCGGTTATTACCGATGACGAGGGCATCAAGTATCCGCTGGCTGACTATCAGCTTATGCCCAATATGGCAATCGTTGACGCTGACATGCAGATGACCGCGCCCAAGGGACTTACCTCCGCTTCGGGCATCGACGCCATGAGCCACGCTCTTGAAGCCTATGTTTCCATCATGTCCACCGATTACACGGACGGTCTGGCGCTTCAGGCAATCAAGACCATATTCGACTATCTGCCTCTCTGCTACGAGGACGGCTGCAATCAGCCCTTCGCCAGAGAAAAGATGGCGAATGCCGCAACACTCGCGGGCATGGCGTTTGCAAATGCCTTCCTCGGCATCAATCACTCGCTTGCGCATAAGCTCGGCGCGTATCACCACATCGCCCACGGCGTAGCCAATGCCCTTGTGCTCACTCATGTAATGCGCTACAACGCCTCTGAGGTTCCCACCAAGATGGGTACATTCTCGCAGTACGATCATCCCAAGACTCTCAGAAGATACGCTGAGATCGCCGAATACCTCGGAATCCCCGGCGCTGACGACAACGAGAAGCTGGAAGGCCTTATCGCCAAGCTGGAGGAACTCAAGGAGAAGATCGGCATCAAGAAGACCATTGCCGAATATGGCGTTACCGAGGAGGACTTCCTCGCAACACTCGACGAGATGAGCGAGAACGCCTTCGACGACCAGTGCACGGGCGCCAATCCGAGATATCCGCTTATCAGCGAGCTTAAGGAAATCTACAGGAAGGCATTCTACGGAGAGTAAGAGCGCTTAATTTCGTTTGCTGAAAACATAATACAAGGACAGATAATGACGAAGTAGCGCTGCGCGCTGAATTAAAGAATCAATCCTGCATAGGAGGATAAATAATATGGAACTTGATACAAGTAAGATGGAAGTCATCGCAAGAAGACCCAACAAGGTCATATGCAGATGCGGCGATTATACCGTGAAGGTATTTGCGGAGGATTTCTCCAAAGCGGATATACTCAACGAGGCGCTTAATACCGCCAGGGTGGAGGAAACCGGACTGCCTATCGCTAAGGTGCAGCAGGTAACCATGGTTGACGGCAAATGGGCGATTGTTTACGATTACATCGAGGGAACAACCCTCGCCGAACTGATGGAGAAAAATCCCGATAAGCTGGACGAATATCTCGAACTGTTTGTCAATCTTCAGCTTGAAATACAGAGCAAGAGAGCCCGGCTGCTCAACAAGCTCAAGGATAAAATGGAGAGAAAGATTTCCGAGTCCGGTCTTGACGCAACCACCCGCTACGAGCTCGACGCAAGGCTTGCCGGCATGAAGAAGCATGTCAAGATCTGCCACGGCGACTTCAACCCCAGCAATATCATCATCACTCCCGAAGGCAAGGCATATGTGCTCGACTGGTCGCATGTTACCCAGGGCAACGGCGCGGCTGACGCTGCCAGAACCTATCTGCTCTTCTCGCTGGAGGGCAAGAACGAGCTTGCCGACAAGTACATGAGACTCTACTGCCAAAAGAGCGATACCGCCATGCAGTATGTGCAGCAGTGGCTTCCGATAGTTGCCGCTTCGCAGTCGGTCAAGGGTAAGCCGGAGGAAAGGGAGTTCCTGCTCAGATGGGTTAATGTCGTAGAGTATCAGTAATTTCTAATCTCATCGGCATGATTTAGCAGTTAATTACAGTGAGACATGTGATATTTTGTCCGTCGCATGTCTCACTTTTTTTTGGAAATATTCTTTATAATTTTATCACGCTTAAATCATAAACTTTTGTTTGACAAAATGGCGCGCGTATGCTTTAATATATAAGATGTATAAGTGTGTTAACGGGTATTTTATTAAGTTTTTTCTGTCGAAATTCTGTAAGAAGAATTATCACTTAAGAAGGGAAATGAAAAAATGAGCAAGAATATTGCTATAATCTTTGCCGGAGGCAGCGGCGCCAGAATGGGTTCCGGTATGCCCAAGCAGTTCCTTGAGGTGGCGGGCAAGCCTATCATCATTCATACGCTCGATATTTTCGAGGAGCACGATATGATCGACAAGATATACATAGCCTGCAAGGAAGAGTATATCAGGCACCTCAAAAGGCTGATTGAAAAGAACCTGATCCGAAAGGTCGCCGGCATAGTTCCGGGCGGTTCCACCGGTCAGGATTCCATCTATAAAGCGCTGAGGCTTGCTTACGATGAAAACGATGGCGACGACATCGTGCTGATACATGACGGAGTGCGCCCGCATATCACTTCCGCTGTGATAAGCGAGGACATTGAATGCGTCAAAAAGCACGGTTCAGCAGTTACCTGCACCCCTCTCTTTGAAACGCCTGTCATCAGTTCCGACGGCAAGACCATTGATGATGTGCCGTCCAGAGACAAGTTCTTCACCGCGCAGGCTCCGCAGTGCTTCTATCTGAAGGACGTTATTGAGGCTCATGAGCAGATGCGCAAAATCAATCCCGAATACAACGGCATTATTGATACTTGCACCCTGATGAAAAAGCTGGGGCACGATGTCGTTATGGTTCAGGGCAACAGGGGCAATGTCAAGGTTACCACTCCGGAAGATCTGTATATTTTCCACGGCCTTGTGCAGTATCATGAGGTGGAGCAGATTTTCGGATTCGGCGAAAAGGAAGTTGTAAGCAGACTCAAAAAATAAGCGGGCAGTTATTAAATTAATTAAGACGTGAGGTTTTAATATGCTTGATAAAAATGTGTTGTTTACTGAAACATATGATGAAGAAACCCAGCAAATAACATTGATTAAGAACGGCAGAAAGGCTATCTGGACCACCGCAATGGCGGAAGGCAACTTCATGAGAAAGATTAAGGCGAATATTCATGAAAAGATAGTCAAGTTCTTTGATCCTGTCATTCAGTTCTTTATCGACCGCGATGAGGCTATCGGCGTGCGCAAACGCCGCCAGCTGCTCAACGATATGGAAATCGTTCCAAACCGGATCGTTTTTGCTGCATTTCAGAATTGCTACACCTGCAATTGCAAATATGTAGCCGATGAGATGCTCCGGAGAGGTCTCGATTACGAAATCATCTTTCTGGTAAACGGCGACGCATTTTATCACAAGGAAAAATATAATATCCCGGACGGCGTTAAGCTGGTGCTCAGAGGTTCCCTGGCAAGCTATTTTGCCCTCGGTACCGCGAAATACTGGGTGGACAACGCTCTCAACTGCATATGGAAGGAAATTCCCAAAAAGCCCGGACAGGTATACATTAATCTGTGGCACGGTTCTCTGGGAATCAAGCGCCTCGGCGGTGAGGAACGCTGGATCAGACTTGCCAGGCGTTCGGCTGACTTTATAGACTATTTTGTCACCGACAGCGTTTTTGAGGAAGAAGTCTTTCACACATCATTCTGGCCGGAGGTTCCCCAGCTTAAATTCGGTCACCCGAGAAACGACATTCTCTTTGACCGGGAGAAGATTGATGAGCTGCGGGATAAAGTCTACAGATTCTATAAGATCGACCCTCATGTAAAAACCGTTCTCTACGCCCCTACGTTCCGTGACAACAAGTCGGACGTCAGCGCTATCAAAATTGACTGTATGCAGCTCAAGGAAACCCTCGAAAGAAAATTCGGCGGGGAGTGGAAGGTGATCGTCAAGGCTCATATGCACAACCGTCATAACGGCGCGCTTCGCCATATGTTTGCCAACCGCGATTCGATTATCGACGCGAGCGATTACATTGATATGCAGGAGCTTATCGCTGCTGCGGACGTCGGTATAACCGACTATTCGAGCTGGATCTTTGACTTTATGCTCAAAGGCGCGCCCGGCTTCATCTATGCGCGCGATATCAGTCAGTATATCAATTCAAGAGGATTTTTCTACCCGCTGAGTCAGACACCGTTCTCGATTGCCGAGAACGACGACACTCTGACCAAGAACATCATGGATTTTGACAGTGAGGCATACGCCAAGGCGGTCAAGGCATTCCTCGACGATAAGCAGTGCTATGAGGACGGTCATGCCGCGGAGCGCGTCGTTGATTTCATCTGTTCGCTCAGCGACGGGGCGGAATAAATATGGAAACAATGGATCAGTCAAAAGTGATTGTCAGATCCCTCCGCTGGGACAATATCTATCTCAAAGCAGGTCTGGAGGGAAATACGCAAGGCGTGGAATTTGCCATTGCCGACAAAAAATCCCGCAGGATCTTTCCTGTGGATTATTACGACCCTGAGACGGGCGAGCTTACCTTCAACATCACAAACACAGGCGGGGCAAAAATGCTCTCCAACGGCGTGTGGTACCTGAAATCACGCGTTGATGGAGGCGAATGGAGTCCTGTCCCGATCAGCGTCGATGTGGGATACTGCCTTAAGGATATGGACAAGGTTTACCGCTATGCCGGCACATGCTATGCCTGTGTATTCACATTCGTTCCGGTCATGGAGCAGGACGGTCTTATCTTTGAGATGACGTTTACCTATATGGTGCGGAATGACGATGTGCGCAGGCGCAAATTCAGGGTGGAAGCGCCCCGGTTCGGCAAGCGTTTCGTCAAGAAGCTCATTTATTTCCTCGAAGGCATTATCAATATCATTTATCAGATCGCCTCGCATGTTACGCCCAAAAACGGCACCCGTGTGCTGCTGATGTCCGAGTCGAGATGTCCCATCAACGGCAACCTGAAAGCCCTTGACGACAGAATCAGGGCGAGAGGACTTGACAGGAAGAGGCTTAAAATGTCGTATTGGTTCGTCAAGACCCTCGAGGACGACAGCAACCTCAAAATTCTTTGGGTGTGGCTGCGGCTTGCCTTTATTACGGCAAGGCAGGATTTCATATTTGTGGACGATTATTCCACGTTCTTTAACAACGTAAAGCTCAATCCCAGAACTACGCTTGTTCAGGTGTGGCACGCGGGCGTCGGGTTCAAGGCGGTGGGCTATGCCCGTTTCGGCAAGAAGGGTACTCCGAATCCGTGGCGCTGCTGCTACAGGCAGATTGATTACGCCATTGTCGGCGGCGAATTTCTTCGCGACGTGTACGCTGAAGTGTTCGGCATAGACCGCGGGAAGTGTCTGCCTTACGGACTGATGCGGCTGGACAATTATCTCGACGCGAAAAAGGTCGCCGTCTTCCGCCGCGACTTCTATGACGCCAACCCTGACTGGCAGGGGCGCAGGATAATTCTTTTTGCACCGACATTCAGAGGTCCCAGCCAGAGAACCGCTTATTATCCCTACGAAGTGCTTGACTGGGACAGAATCTATGATTTCTGCGGCGATGAGTATCTGTTCGTAATCAAACAGCACCCGTTCATTCTCAATCCGGTGGAGATAGATCCGAAATATTCCGGCAGGATAATAGATTTCTCCGGCTATCCGGATATCAACGAATTGTTTTATGTCACAGATATCCTTATCACCGATTACTCATCCAATATATATGAATTTTCCCTCCACCATAAGCCGATGCTCTTCTTTGCATTTGACAAGGAGGAATACGAGCTTATGCGCGGACTTCACCGCACGCTCGACCGACATGCTCCCGGCAAGGTTTGCCGCACCACGAGCGAATTGCTTGAGGCAATCCGCACCGGTGACTTCGAGACCGAGCGGCTCGACCGCTTTGTCAGGGAGAACTTCGACAACACCGATGGGCTTGCGAGCGACAAGGTGATTGACAACATTATTCTCAATCAAAAATAATTTGCTCATCTTTCCTTCGATGCGCACGGGCAAATATCCACAATGATTTGTTCGTGCGCTTTTTTCTTTTGCTTCACTTTAACGAATTATCATGATAATATGATAAAGCATAGCGAAAACTCTTGCCAAATCAATAATTTGATGGTAAAATACTGATACTGATCTTCGACTATAATCATGTAGTTTTTGCGAAGGTTAATAAGACCGGAAGGTGACTAATAATGATAGCTATTATCGATTATGGAGCGGGCAATATTCTGAGCGTGCAGAAGGCGCTCGACCACATCGGCTGTGAGAATGTCGTGACATCCGACGCGGCGGTTATTTCGTCAGCCGACGGCGCTGTGCTGCCGGGAGTGGGTTCCTTCGGCGACGCGATGGATAATCTCGGCGCTGGCGGACTTGTCGGCACAGTGAAGGATTTTGCGGCGAGCGGGAAGCCGTTCCTCGGAATATGCCTCGGCTTGCAGGTGCTTTTTGATTCGAGCGAGGAGTCCCCCGACGTTCAGGGGCTGTCCCTGATGACCGGCAGCGTCAGACGATTCCCTTCGGATATGGGACTCAAAATTCCGCACATTGGCTGGAATTCCATTGAGTACGACCGCGACTGTCCGATATTCAAGGGCTTGTCGGATAATCCCTATGTGTATTTCGTGCACAGCTATTATCTCGAAGCCGCCGACAAAGGGGTAGTGAGCGCGGTTGCCGATTACGGCATAAAGTTTCACGCGGCGGTCTGGAAGGACAACGTTTTCGCCACACAGTTCCACCCGGAAAAGAGCGGAAATGTCGGCTTGCAGATACTCAGGAATTTTGTCGGTTTGATTTGACGGGGAGGCTGCTGAAGATGTTTGCAAAAAGAATTATTTCCTGCCTTGACGTAAAGGACGGCAGGGTTGTCAAGGGCGTGAGTTTCGTTGATCTGCGTGACGCGGGCGATCCGGTGGAATGCGCCGCCGCCTACGACAGACAGGGCGCTGACGAGCTTGTTTTTCTCGATATTACCGCTTCGTCGGACGACAGAAGCATCGTTATAGACATGGTGCGGAGAGTTGCCGAGACTGTATTCATTCCGTTCACCGTAGGCGGCGGCATACGCAGGGTCGAGGATTTCACCGCGCTTCTCCGCGCCGGAGCCGACAAGGTTTCGGTCAATTCCGCTGCCATTCTCAGACCGGAACTTATTTCGGAGGCTGCCTACAAATTCGGCAGTCAGTGCGTTGTGGTCGCAATCGACGCCAAGCGCAGAGCAGACGGCAGCGGCTGGACGATTTACAAAAACGGCGGCAGGGTCGATATGGGCATTGACGCCGTTGAATGGGCTGTGGAAGCCGAAAAGCGCGGTGCGGGCGAAATATTGCTCACCAGTATGGACTGCGACGGGCAGAAATCCGGTTATGACCTGGAGCTTACCCGCACAATCAGCGAGAATGTCGGGATACCCGTGATTGCGTCCGGCGGCGCGGGCGAGAAAAAGCACTTCCTCGACGCGCTCGATTACGGCAGGGCGGATGCGGCGCTCGCGGCTTCACTCTTCCACTTCAAGGAACTGGAAATACCCGACCTCAAGGATTATCTCGCTGAGAACGGCATTTCGGTGAGAAGGTAACCCAAATAATATCCAGCTAAGCGCTGTCTCTGTTAAGAGCCTGCTGACGTATCTCCGAGTGTGCGGTCTGCGCGCGAAGAAATTGCTGACAGGTTCATAATAAGGCGGCGCTTTGCTCACGGAAATCAATTTTAAAAAGAAAGCGCGCAGCGCCGAATTAGCGAGCGTATGCGAGCGTGGGAGTCCAGGGGGTCTGGACCTCCTGGCGGGTCAAGGGCAGA
>ONWI01000010.1 GCA_900321515.1 uncultured Eubacteriales bacterium
ATCCTCGTTAATACACAAAGTATTGCCTGCGGTTTGGGCTTCATATGACGAAAAATCTGACTACGCCATCCGCACACGTGGAGATACGTCAGCAGGCTCTAAAGGTTACGAAGTCCTTTTGGATAACGGTTTTTGAGCCTGCCACCGGAACATTTGCCGAATCCGGTGACAACGCCTCCGCATGCAACAGCCGCATAGCCTCTGAGCGAACCGTCAACCGCGATCTCCTCGCCTCGCAGAAACGCAGCAAGCTCCTTTGATTCCGGTGCCAATGAAATCAGCCCGGCACATTCCTCCGCATGAGCCGCCATGAACAGCGCGTGAGAAGGCTCAATGCGGTTTTTCATAAATTCCCCCAGAAACACGCCTCCGCGAAGCACTCCCAGTCCCTTGACGTCCGGAAGCATATCCGGCAGAATATAGCAGCTCTCGCCAATTCTGTGTATCACGCCGTAAGGAGCGGTATTAAAGCATTCGGCAAAAAGCTCCGCGGCGCGTTTTTCTCCGTCGCCCAGCCTGATACGGTCAGAAGAATCCGCGGCAGGCAATGATTCGCCCTGTCTGCGAAGCCTTGCGGCAAAATGCCCTTCGCCCCCGTCCATCGGGAATATTCTGCGTGTCAGGGTCATGTCGTATTTCCCTCCGCGGTCATATCCCGGACGGCCGAATTCCACCCCGCAGGGTTCAAGGTAAAAATCCGGGTGGCTGTCGAGGAACGCGGCAATTACGTCCTCGTTCTCACGGAATGAGAAAGTGCATGTGGAATAAGCCAGCACTCCGCCGTTCCGAAGACACTTCGCAGCGCTGTCAAGTATCGCAAGCTGACGCACGGCGCACGCTGCTGAATGCTCCGGAGACCATTCAGCTACAGCGCGCGGGTCCCTGCGGAACATTCCTTCGCCCGAACATGGCGCGTCAACCAGAACCCGGTCAAAAAAGCCGCTCAGTCCCTCGGCAAGCCTGTCGGGATGAGCGTTGGAAACCACGCAGTTCCTTATGCCCGTCCGCTCGACGTTTGAGAGCAGAATCTGCGCGCGCTTGCGGACATATTCGTTGCTCCAGAGCAGTCCCCTGCCGTCCAGTGCGGCGGCAATCTGGGTGGATTTGCCTCCCGGAGCCGCGCACATGTCCAGCACCTTCTCTCCGGGCTGAGGGTCGAGTACAGTCACCGCCGACATTGCTGACGGCTCCTGGGAATAGATCGCGCCGGCGTGATGCCACGGTGAATTGCCGATGCTGAGACTGTCTGATTCAAGATAGAATCCGCTGTCGGAAAACCGACATTTCCTTATAGGCAAGTCGAGTCTGTCGATGTCATTCAGGTCGAATTTCAAGGTGTTGACACGTATTCCCCTGAAATGGCTCATACTCATGCACGCTTCAAAATCATTATACTCTTCGCCGAGCATCTGCCGCATTTCCGCTGTAAAATCACTGTGCAGTTCTATTCCGTGTCACCTGCCTTTGAATGATGATTTCCTTTATTGATGTCAATATCGGCATTGCCCTTTAGTGTGACAATTGAACGGTCGCGGTCTACAACCATGTAGTCGAACAGCATCGCGCCTGTCCCATGGAGCGCGTCGGAAATACCGGACGCAACGCGCATGTCGTTTCTGGAGAGCTTGCATTTGTCCCTGACGCAGTTACGCGCAATCAATACATGCGTGGTGTTTGTACCCATCACCATCCGCACCAATTCCTTCATATTCAGTTCATCAGGCGACAGCATCCCGCTCTGAAGGTAATGCCAGCTTAGCATGCACTGCTTGTTGTCAATGAATAAAATCAGCAGGCATTCCGTCTTCAGAAGCGCCAGCTTCCTGACGGCAAATTCTGTAATGTTCCGTATTCCGCTGACGATTTCGTTCTGTCTGCGGTCGGTTATGTATGAATCTGTCAGCGTGGACAACATGCTGAGAAATCTCGCCGTGTAATCGCCGACTCCATTGATCTGCTTAAGTTCTTCGACATCGGCGTTAATTATTTGTTCGAGACATCCGAATCTGTCAAGCAGCGTATGCGCCAGCTCATTTGTATCCCTCTGCGGAATGGTATAAAAGAGAAGCATTTCAAGTATCACATGCTCTTCAAAGCCGTCAATTCCGTCTTTGATAAACCTCTCTTTTAGACGCTCCCGGTGTCCGATATGCTTCTTACCGTCTAAAGGCATCAAATCAGTCCTAATAAATTATTAATCATTCTTTTCTGGAATCTATCATTTCTCTCATGACCGGCAGCATATCCGAAGCCAGATAAAGCGAACCGCAGACAACCACGGCTGCTGCTTCGTCCGTCATATCGAGGGCTATTGAAGCCGCCTTCTTCAGGCTGTCAGCAGGTCTGACCGAAACTCCTTCGCCGGCGAACTGCTGTGCGCAGGCGGCAAGTTCCTTGGCGCCGAGCGCTCTGGGACTGTCCGGAGTAACGGTAATCACCATATCAAAGCGCGGCACGATCTCCGCCAGCGCCGATTCATACGCCTTGTCCCGCAGCATTCCTATTATGCCGACAATGCTCCTTCCGCCGAGCAGCGCGTCTATTGAAGCGCACAGCGCAGCAATTCCGTCGGGATTGTGCGCCCCGTCGATCACTACCAGCGGATCGTGTGATATTATGTCAAATCTCGCCGGGAGCTTCGCTTTGGCTATGCCAGCAACTATTTTTTCATCCGGCAGCTTCAGTCCGCGCTCATTCAACTCTCGCGCAGCGTTAATTACCGTGACGGAATTCTCAACCTGATGCGGTCCGGCAAGAGGAACCATATAGCGAAGTCCCGCGTATACCACCTCCGTCATTGTCGGGAGCATGGTCTTTACCGAGACTGTGTCCATGCCTCCTACCACAAGCGGACAGCCCAGTTCGGCACATTTCCTCTCGACAACCGTGACTGCTTCCTTCGGCTGATTCGCCGCGAGTATCACCGGACAGCCGGGTTTTATAATGCCTGCCTTTTCGACGGCAATCTTTTCCACCGTATCCCCGAGAATATCCGTGTGGTCAAGCGATATCTTGGTTATAACGGAACAGAGCGGTTCCTTTATCACGTTGGTCGAATCCAGTCTGCCGCCGAGGCCGCATTCCAGCACCACAACATCGCACTGCTTCTGCGCGAACCACAGGAACGCCACAGCGGTTATCAGTTCAAACTGGGTAAGACTACAGCCTGATTTTTCCAGCAGGTCGTTGACGGTACGGACCCGGGTCATCAGCTCGGCAAATTCCTCCTCGCTGATCATTTCGCCGTCAACCATAAACCGTTCGCGGAAATCTATCACATACGGGGAAGTGAAAAGTCCGGTTCTGTATCCCGCGCCTGTGAGAACGGAAGCGAGCATTGTGCAGGTCGATCCTTTGCCGTTGGTACCTGCCACATGCACAAATTTTAGTTTATCCTGCGGATTACCGACATATGTCAGCATTTTGGTGATGCGCTCCAGACCCGGTTTGATACCGAAGCGCTCGGTGGAGTCTACATAAGCTCTTGCCTCTGTGTAATTCACAAAAACCCCCCGTTCAGGCAGTATTCCGACGCCCGTATTATCCTTGCGGACGACGGAATACGCCTTGCAAATGTTTAATGAAATCTTTTATCTGAATTTCTCCATTGTATCAAGAATAATCGTCCTGCGCTCCTCTGCCTTGGCGAGCTTGGCGCGTTCGGCTTCAATGATGTTGGCAGGCGCTTTGGAAACGAATTTTTCGTTGGCGAGCTTGCCCTGAAGCATAGCGATATCCTTCTCTGCCTTTTCAAGCTCCTTGTTCAGGCGCGCAAACTCCTTTTCCCTGTCAACAAGCTCGTCGAGCGGAATGAGAATCTTCGCTCCGTCCGAGATGATGGTAACAGCGCCCTCAATGGAGAAGCTCTCCCCCACCTCGACCGCGCTCGCCGAAGCCAGCTTGTCAAAGAATTTTGCGCCGTGCTCAAAGGTGTCGCCGTAGGCTGTCTCGATGTAGACATGCGCCTTCTTGGACGGCGGAACATTCATCTCGCTGCGGCGGGTTCTGATCGCCTTGATTGCGGACATGATGCGCTCCATCTTTGCCGCTTCCTCGCCAAAGACGAAATCTTCCCTGTACTCCGGCCAGCTTGCGAGCATCAGCGTCTCGCCCTCGTGAGGAATGATTGTAAATATTTCCTCCGTGACAAACGGCATGAAGGGATGAAGCAGCTTGATGATGTCGGTCAGCACATAGAGCAGCACCGCGCGGACGTCGGCTGCCGTCTTGCCGCCCGCGTTCAGACGGGTCTTGGCAAGTTCAATGTACCAGTCGCAGTAGCAGTCCCAGATGAAGTCATACAGCTTGGCAAC
>ONWI01000151.1 GCA_900321515.1 uncultured Eubacteriales bacterium
AAAAAATATTAACAAATTTAAACGAATGTTTATCATTATATCAAAGAACATGTGCTATAATATAGTAAAGGCATCGCGGAAGCAATGGCACTGCGATACCATCGTATCTAATGCAAAAGGATGGCGGGAAATGAACGGAAAAAACGAAAAGAAAAAAATGCTCTCCGGAAGGCTTTACTGCTCAAGCGGAGACGAAGAGCTGACCAATGACTTTAACAGATGCCGCAAGCTCATAAGACTGTTTAACAATACCAAAGAAAAAGAGCGGGATTATCGGCAGCAGCTTATTGCTCAGATTCTCGGAAGCTGCGGTGAATACTGCAAATTTGAGCCGCCGGTGCATTTTGACTTCGGGTGCAATACATATATTGGCGACCGTTTCTACGCAAATGTCGGCTGCGTGATTCTTGATGTAAACAAGGTGGTAATCGGCAACAATGTTTTGTTCGGACCGAGGGTAAGCATTTTTACCGCCGGACACCCCATCGACCCGGATATACGCGTCCAGGGGCTGCAATACGGTTATCCGATAACCATTGGAAACAATGTCTGGGTTGGCGGCAATACCGTCATCAATCCCGGTGTGACGATCGGGGACAACGTTGTCATAGGTTCCGGCTCGGTAGTCACCAAGGATATCCCTCCCAATGTTGTTGCTGCCGGCAATCCATGCCGCGTAATACGTGAAATCACATCAAAGGACAAGGAATACTGGAGCGCTCAGCGACAAGAATATCTGGCAACAGATGATTAGGGTAGCGCTGTTTATGTCAATAGACATATCTTCCCGCACGGAATCGACGGCGATCCATTTATCAGCGTTTTCCTATACCATATAAGAGCCTGTCTGTTGTTACTGACATAGTGTTTGCCACATATGTTACAAAGATGAAATATGTGGTTACAATATTGTAACTATGACATTTAAGAACTGTGTGCTATAAATGAATATGTCGTCATACAGCACATCATTCCGTGTGAATCATTGTATGGCGGATTCGGCATCAGTGGTTATCTGTCCCGACGGAGTATTGTCGCCTTGCGAACATTTGCAGCAGTCCGTAGGATTCGGAGACGTATGGCACGGCACAACCGACGAGTCCGCGCGCAGGGAATTCTGCCGTACAGACCGCATTCGCGAGAAGTGCAGAAATTGCGTCTTCCTGCCCGACTGCACCGGATTTGCAAGCTGTCCGATTCAAGATTCAGACTGCAAGGAATTGCGCAAATTGATGAGCATTGACACATTGAAACGTAAGATTGATAATACGGATACCAACATTGACGAGGATTTACCTGTCTGTTAATGAAATACGAGGAGAATTATTATGAGATTAAAGGATTCTTTTATTACGCAGGAAATAGACGATACCCAGTTTCTCGTACCTGTAGGGGCGGAAGATTTCAGCGGCATAGTACGCGGCAATAAAACCGCCGCATTTATAGTAAACTGCCTGAAGGAAGAAACCACTGAGGAAAGCATTGTGGACGCCATGTGCGCAAAATACGACGCTCCGCGTGACCAGATCGCCGCTGACGTCGGGAATATCCTCAAAGTACTTCGCAGGGTCGGGGCACTGGACGAGTGACGACATTTGAAGAGATTCTTTCGCGTGACGGCAGGCTTGTGTATAGAACCAAAGGGAAAAGCATGGAACCGATGCTGCGTCAATACCGGGATCTGGTAATTATCTCTCCACCGTCGGCGCGATTAAAAAAATATGATGTGGCGCTGTATAAGCGTGAAAGCAGTTATGTGCTTCACAGGGTAATAGATGTTGCCGCCGATCATTATCTTATCCGCGGCGACAACACCTACTACCTGGAAAATGTGCCGGACTTCGCTGTAATAGGCGTTCTGACCGGTTTTCAGCGCAAGGGAAAATATTACGATACAACCGATACGGCATATATGAGGTATGTCAGGTTCTGGCATACCATTTATCCGCTGCGCCTTGTTATTTTCCACTGCCGGATGATTGCAGTGGGGATTGCCCGAAAAACCGGCATTCTCCGTGTGATAAAAAAATTCCTGCGCCATGAAAAGACCGAGAAGCGAAACCCATAATCACGATATTTATGTATGTACCCCAGCGCCGCAATTTACTTAGAATGGAGCAATAGAAGCATGATCCCTGAAAAAAACGTGCGGGATATGATTTATCTCGTCTCATGCGCCGTAAATAATAAAATACCGGATAAAACATTGGTAGAATCCATGAATCTTGATGATGTTTACTCTATTGCTGCCAGTCATATGCTCTCGACCTGCGTCGCATTCGCGCTGGAAAGCGCCGGATATCAGGACGCCCGTTCAAAAAATACAATCGCCATGTCGCTCCGGAGAACAAGTTTCTTTCAATATTACCTGAACTGCATGAGAAAAGCGTTTGAAGAGCAGCATATCTGGTTCATGCCGCTGAAAGGCGCCGTGCTGAAGGATGTTTATCCGAAGCCCGGAATGCGGGAGTTCAGCGATTTTGATATTTTGTTTGACGCGTCCCGTGAAGCCGACTTAAGCGCAATAATGAAAGAGCTTGGTTTTTACTGCCCGAATGAGAATTTTCATTATTCTAAAACTTTTGAAAAAAGACCGTTTCTGATATTTGAAATGCACACAAAACTGTTTTCCAACCTGCATGACGAGAAAATCTACACGTATTATCTGGATGTTGAGAAACGTCTGAACGGCGACGGTTCTGAAAAGAAATTCACCTGTGAGGATATGTATCTCCACATGATCGCGCATGAATACAAGCATTACAGCTTTGCCGGAACCGGTCTGCGCTCCATACTGGACACATATATATATCTTGTTTCCCGGAAGCCGGACATGGATTATGTGACCGCCGAAGCGCAAAAAATGGGCATTGCGGATTTTGAAAAACAAAACCGTTCATTATCTCTTCATCTGTTCGGCGAGGATGAACTGATGCCGGAAGATCTGGACATGCTCAATTATATTATATCCTCAGGGGCGTTCGGCACGAGGAAAAACCATGTAGAGAACGAACTCCGGCAGAAAAAATGGTCGAAGCTGCGCTATATGCTGGACAAATTATCAGTGCCCGTCAGAAAAAAGAACATAAAATATGAAAGCTTTTCTATCGCATATCCGTTATTTTATAAGCACAAAATACTACTGCCGTTGCTTCCTTTTTACCGTGTTTTCCGTTCAATGAAAGACGGCAGATTTAAAGCCGAAGCTAATGCAATCAAGAAAGCAAAGTAAATGCCTGTATAATAATACCTCAATGTCACACACGGCAAACGTGACATTGAGGTATTTTTTTGATTTCGACAAAAAAGCACAAAATACGTTTCGATAATAAATATAATTATTAGACAGGCAGTGAAATAATTACGATTCGGCAGTTGTTTTTTACCGGAATAAATGATATAATTTTTCCCGCAGAGCCGCCGATCATACGAAAAGGATTGTGAAATTAATGAAGAATGTCATAAGAATACTCGCGACCGACGAGCTGAGACCCATACTGGAAAGCACAGGGAAGCAATACGCCCTGGAAACTGAGTTCTTCTCAGACCGCGAAGGAAAAATAATCGAAAAGATATCCTGCATGCAGCCGGATGTAATGATAATGAATCTCTTTATGCCCGGTTCGGACGCGATCGAAATAATCAAGGCGTACAGAATGCTCTACGCCGGCTCGTTTACATATTTCGCTGTGATCTGTCCGTTTCTCACAGGAACGCTGAGAAGGGAACTTGACGAGTGCCGGGTGAACAGGACAATATGCAGTCCTTTTTACAAGCGCGACTTCCTCTCCATGCTTGCCGAGGTGGAACAGCTCAAGACGACTCCGCTTGCCACACTCAAAAGCTCCGGTATAAACACCGTCCACAATTTCCACCACAAGCGGGAGGATTATTCCAACGAACCGCTTGATCGACCCGATGAGATAATAGAGAAAATCCTCGACGCTTTTGGAATAAACTCAAAAGACACGGGCCGCGTATATCTGAAAAAAGCAATATCGCTTGCGATCAGGGCGAATGGAGCCGGCTTTTCCGTCACCAAAGAAATCTATCCGGCAGTAGCGGCGGAATTCCGTACAACTCCGTCCTGCGTTGAGCGCAGGATACGCTGCGCGATAACCAACGCATGGAAATCCGGTCACTCAGCCGTTATCGCCGCGTATTTCGGATATACGGTAAGCAATATGCGAGGAAGACCCACCAACGGAGAATTCATCGCCATGCTGGCAGACCGGATTCGTATGGATATGTCAAATGCGTCGGATGTAAAAACACCAATCATATTTTAGAGAATCTCCCGAATATAATTTACACGTTCCGTGTCTCTTTGCTTGACTTGAATGAAGCCGTGTGTTATAATTGAAACATGTAATTGTGACATTATGCTGATACTGATTCAGCCACGGACAACAAGTATGCGCATTGACGAATTTGGGAGGTCATTATTATGAATAAGTCCAGATTCATGACGAATTTTTTGAGCATGGCAGCCGCAATACTGCTATTATTTGCCCTCTTTCACATTGGCGACATAAAAAATGCCGTCATGATGTTTTTTTCTGGGCTGCAACCGCTTTGGGTCGGAATAGCCTTTGCTTATCTGCTCTGCCCTGTGGCGGCTTTTTTTGAGGAAAAACTCAAAAAGCTCAAAAAAATCTCGTCTATTGCCCGACCTCTTTCAGTACTCATCACAAGTCTTGCGGTGCTCGCGGCATTTTCTCTTCTCTGCGCGGTGCTGCTTCCTCAGCTGATCACCAGCATTTCCGACCTCGTACCCAAGCTTCCGGGTATGCTTGAGACGCAGCTCGCAAGGCTGCAAAAATTTCTCATCTCCAACAACCAGTTTGCCTCCACCGCAGCCGACCTGGTTGAATCGGCTGAAAGTATGCTCGTCACATGGATCAAGACCAACCTGCTCAGCACGGTATACAATCTCGCCAGCAGCCTGATGTCGGTGGGTTCAGCGATAATCAACGTGCTGCTCGCATTCATCATTATGATATATCTGCTGCTCGACCGCGAGAGATATCTGAATCAGTGCCGCAAGATATTCCACACCATCAGCCGCAACGAACGCGTCAACGACGCCGTTTACGATACCCTCCGGCAGGCCAACAAAATGTTCGGCGGCTTCATTTCGGGCAAACTGATCGACTCGCTTATCGTGGGAATAATATGCTTTGTGTTCATGCTGATCCTCGGTCTTGACTACCCTCTGATCATTAGCGCTATCGTGGGAGTTACCAATATCATTCCTATGTTCGGTCCGTTTATCGGAGCCGTACCAAGCGCCTTCCTGCTGCTGCTGGTATCTCCCAAGCAGTGCATTATCTTCCTGATATTCATCATAGTGCTTCAGCAGGTGGACGGAAATCTCATAGGTCCCCGCATTATGGGCGACTCTATCGGACTCCCCGCTCTGTACATCACCATAGCGATACTTATGTTCGGTTCACTGTTTGGCTTTATCGGAATGATAATAGGCGTTCCGACATTTGCCACCATATATTATGTCGTCAAGCGCGTTTCCGAATATTTCCTCAGAAAGCGCGGACTGCCCACCGAAACCTCCGCCTACGGTCCGGATTTCCGGGCTGCATTTGACACTGACGGCAATTCCGACAACTCCGGCGAGGGCGATGACAGCTACGACGACGATTAATGAGCGGGAGTGAATGATGTGAGATACGTTTTTATTGCCAACCCCAATGCCGGAGCCAAAAACGGCTTCAAGAGATACAGGGACAGAATATCATCTGTCTGCGAAAAACTGGGCGCGGAGTATAAATTCATGCTGACTCGTTCCGGGTCCGACCTCACCGACTTCGCGCGCAGCGAGGGCGAAAAGGGCGACGAGGTAAGAATAATAGTACTTGGCGGCGACGGCGGAATATGCGGTGCCGCCAACGGCATTATTGGCATGGATAATGTGGAATTCGGCATAATCCCATGCGGTTCCGGCAACGATTATGTCAAGACCTTCGGCGGAGCAAAGGGCTTTGAGGATATTGAGCATTATCTCACGACTCCTTCACGCTATGTAGACGCCATAGACACGGGTCATTTCGCCTCTGTGAATATCTGTTCCATGGGCATTGACGCGATCATCTGCGACCGCACCAACCGCATGGTCCGCGCCAAAAAGCTGCTCGGACCGGGCGCATATACCCTTGCGGTTATGATATCCATGCTGGGCAGGGTGTACAATACCCTGAAAGTCACAATTGACGACCGGGATGTTTACGAGGATGAATTCATGTTTTCGCTTGCCGCATGCGGTCAGTATTACGGAGGTGGCTACAAAGGCGCGCCAATGGCAGATCCGAGCGACGGCCTGCTGGATTTTGTCATGATCAGGCGCGTTTCAAAGCTGAAAATGGCGCGTCTTCTGGGCGATTACAAGAGCGGCAGATACCCCGAATCAAAAAAATTCGACGGTTTGCTCACGGTAAAACGCGGCAGAAAGATGAAGATAGAATCGGCTAAGCCGGCGATAGTCAATATAGACGGAGAATGTCTGAAGCTGAGCGAGGTAACCTTTGAGGTCATTCCCAGGGCGCTCAGGCTCATTGTAAACGACGCGAATCAATAAGAGCCCCTACCATACATAATCAATTCAAGCAAAGAAGATGTAACTTTTGGAAAAATATCTGAGAGCCTATGCCGAGGTTGACCTTGAAGCCATAGGACACAATATCGCCGAGGTCAGAAAGAACGTCGGCAAAGAAGTTAAGATCTGCGCTGTAATCAAGGCAGACGCATACGGTCACGGCGCGGTCGCTGTCGGGCGCTATCTTGAAAACGTTGTCGATTATTTCGCCGTGGCAACCGTTGACGAGGCAATTGAACTGCGTGACGCCGGCATCAGGCTGCCGATAATCATACTCTCCTATGTTTCGCCAAGCCGATATGACGAAGTTGTGAGGTATGACGTGACACAGACGGTATATTCCCTTGAAACGGCAGAGCTTCTCGCCAAAGCAGCCGAAGCGCAGGGCAGAACCGCAAAGGCACACGTCGCGCTGGACACCGGAATGTCCCGCATAGGCTTTGCGGTAAACCGGGAAAGCGCCGACGATATTCAAAAAATAAGCCTCCTGCCTCATCTTGAGCTGGAAGGAATGTTCACTCATTTTTCCTGCGCCGATATGTATGATAAAGCGTACAGCAAAATGCAGATGGATCGGTACGATCTCATGTGCGACATGCTGGACCAGAGGAATGTCGTCATTCCTGTCAAGCACATATGCAACAGCGCGGGAATAATGGAATTTGACAGTCACCGCTTCCAGATGGTGCGCTCAGGAATTATTACATACGGTCTGTACCCATCTGAGGAGGTAGACAAATCCGCCCTCGATCTCCGCCCCGCAATGAGCTTCCGCAGCCATGTGGTAAATGTTCATACAGCGCCCGCCGGAATGGGAGTAAGCTATGGCGCTACGTTCGTCACTAAGGAGCCCACACGCATTGCCACCGTTTCGGTAGGATACGCCGACGGCTATCCCAGAGCACTCTCCAATAAGGGTCGCGTGCTTATCCACGGACAGTTCGCGCCGGTGCTCGGCAGAGTCTGCATGGATCAGATCATGGTTGACGTGTCGCACATTGATAATGTTCGGATTGAGGACGTTGTCACCCTCTTCGGCAGAGATGGGGATAATTTCATTCCGGTCGAGGAACCCGCGGATATGTCTGCGTCCTTCAATTATGAATTCGTTTGCAGTCTTAGCAGGCGAGTCACACGCGTATATTGAAATTTCCTGTTGACATTGAACTGACTGTGTGTTAAAATCAACATTGAAGCGCGCGCCTACGCATACAATTGCCCGCGCGTTATCTGTGCGCAATTGCGCCGAAAGGAAGGTAATTTGACATGAGCGAGGAAAATCTTGATATCTATGACGAAGAAGAAATGGACAATCTGGTATATCTCAGCGATGAAGACGGCAACGAGGTAGCCTTTGAGTATCTGGATTCTGTGGAATACAAAGGGGACGAATACGTTGTGCTTGCCTCTATTGATGAGGACGATGACGAAGTTGTGATTCTCAAGGTCGAACCCACTCCCGACGACGAGGAGGAAGAAGATTTTGTCACTGTAGAGAGTGAAGAGGTCGCTCAGGCGATCTTTGACATTTTCAAGGAAAAAAACAAGGACTATTTCAATTTTGCCGACTGATTTTGTATCGTCCAACTGAAAAGCCCGTGCCGCTTATGCCTTATGACATGCGGTACGGGCTTTTTTGTGTATTGACGGATTATTCGGCGTAATCGCCGTTGTAATTGACCAGGGCGGCGCTTTCCACGCCATCGATCTTGGTGATCTTCTCGACAAAGTGATCGTCTATAGCATTGCTCTTGACTTCAATAATTGTCTCAACGCCGGATTTGCTCACAGTGCGGTTGCGTATTTTCCCGCTGACGTCCTCAATAGCCTTGTCAATCTGGTCGGTAACCGATACATCGTAGCGCACAATAACCAGATAAAGCCGCTCGCTGTCGCTGAGCCTGCACATTATCATGCAGAATATAGTGATGATCAATACGCATATCAACGCAAAGATATACTGCTTCGCGCCAATGATTATGCCCATGGAGATCGCCCAGAAGAGGTACATCAGATCGACCGGATCCTTTACCACCGTCCGGAAGCGGATAATGGACAGCGCGCCCACCATACCGAGCGACAGCACGGGATTGGCGGTGATGGTGAATATAATAATAGTAGTGATCAGCGTCATCAGGATGAGCGACATGTTGAAATTGTGGCTGTAGGCAACGCCGTTGTAGGTCTTTTTGTACACGAAATAGATTATCAGACCCACCATGACAGAAAATACAAGGGCGAGAACATATTCTATCGGAGACGTAATGGCAAATTGGCTTAAAAATTTGTTTTTGAAAACATCACTAAAATTCATTTAATACAAGACCTTTCCTAAATAATTGGCTTGAGCAATACAGCAGAGAGAATATTTTGATTTCGCAGACTGCCAGAGACTCAGTTTCTTGGAACGGAGAATGCGCCGGATGAATCCCGGAAGGTAATCGTCGTATTTTACCTCCAGAATCATTTTATCGCTGTCGTAGGCGGAGACGGTCGGAAGGTGCTGGTCGAAAATGCAACCCGTCCCCTGACCTGCCCGAAGGTTCATATCGAATGTCATACGGACATTGCCCTCATCGCAGATGAATACTTCCCGGTCATAATCCACCACCACCTGCGGGCGCAATATTTTGCATGCGCAGTCAATACATCCCATACGCAGCGCGCGGTATTTTTCGGATCCCGCCTTTTGCCTGTCATGGAGTATCATGTCGCTGACAAAACCGAAGTCGCCTTTTATGATGCTGTCACACTGTTCGCGGGTAATCACAGAGGATTTTTTGGAAATGTAGCTGTCAAATTTATCTTTTATCTCAAATTTAATAAAATCTGAGCTGTAATCGTATATTCTAATACGATATTTCCTGCGCCGGTTAAGGCCTTCGTTTTTCTGGTTGTAGTCAGCGAGATAGATGTCGTCGAGATACAGACTTCTAATAAAATATCTGCCGTCGCTGCCGTGCTCATCGTGCCGCATAAAGCACATTGCCCGGCTGCGCAGCTCAAGATACTGCGCGTAGGATATGCTGTATTTCAGCTCGTGGCGCAAACCGTGCGTTTTGTAATGCAAAATTCCTTCACCTGCCCTTGGATTATTTTTCATCTGATTATATGAAAAATAATAACAGTATGAATATTTATTGAAGTTATTATAAAAATAATTATATCACAATTCAATACAATGTCAATAGCATAAGTGTGAATGTGAAAAACTTTTGTCATTCAGCATGAATATTATGTAGAATATGCCAAATCGTAAAACTTCTTTTAAATTATGTTTGAAGTAATTTACCAAAATGAATAAAAACATCTTGACATCAGCGCTTTAAAGTGCTATACTCACTATCAGCTACTCAACGGGCAAGCCCGATGAGCTATTTTTCAGGAGGTAGAAAAATGAAATTCAAAAGAATTCTCGCGTCAGTGCTCTCTTGCGCATTGATCGCAACATCACTCATGGCTGTAACAGGCTGCAGTGATTCCAACGGCTCTTCCGACAGCAAAAATCCGGCAGAAAAGACCTACACAGTAGGTATCTGCCAGCTCGTGCAGCATCCCGCTCTTGACGCCGCAACAGCAGGCTTCAAGAAGGCTCTCACCGAGAAGCTGGGCGACAAGGTGAAGTTTGACGAGCAGAACGCTGCCGGCGATTCCGCTAACTGCAACACCATTATCAACCAGTTCGTCGCTTCCAATGTGGATCTTATCATGGCAAACGCCACTCCCGCTGTGCAGGCTGCCGTTTCGGGCACTCCCGATATTCCGATCCTCGGCACATCGGTCACCGAGTACGGCGTAGCTCTCGGAATTGACAACTTCAGCGGCAAGACCGGAATCAACGTATCCGGCACTTCCGACCTTGCTCCCCTTGACAAGCAGGCTGCCATGTTCAAGGAGCTTCTTCCTGAAGCAAAGAAGGTAGGCATTCTCTACTGCTCCAATGAAGCCAACTCCAAGTATCAGGCAGAGGTCGTCAAGAAGGAACTGACCAATCAGGGTATCGAGGTTGCAGAATACACCTTTGCAGACTCCAACGACATCGCTCAGGTTGTTGCCAAGGCATGCGAAGAGGTTGACGCTCTCTATATTCCCACTGACAATCAGTGCGCAAACAACGCAGAGCTTATTAACAACACCGCCGAGGTAGCAGGCAAGCCCATTATCGCCGGCGAAGAGGGCATCTGCAAGGGCTGCGGCATTGCCACTCTTTCCATCAGCTACGACAACATCGGCTATGCCACAGGTCTGATGGCATACGAAATTCTCGTCAACGGCGCTGACATCTCCGAGATGGCGATTCAGTATGACGACGCTCCGGTCTACAAATACATGGCAGACCGCTGCACCAAGTACAACATCACCGTTCCCGAGAATTATGTTGCTATTGAGGGCTAATTGTGATAATTGAACAATCCCGAAAAGAAAATTTATAACTTTTGACATTGAAATCAGCGATAAGGCGCAGAATTGTGCCTTATCGCCGATTTTGATATTTTGAAACTTTAACATCCTGAAAGGAGAATGCTTCATGCCGTTTCTGAACGCCATGCCGGGAGCCATCACTCAGGGCATTATCTGGGGTATAATGGCTATCGGCGTGTATCTCACATTCAAAATTCTTGACGTTGCCGATCTTACTGTAGACGGCTCATTTGCCACGGGCGGCGCGGTGCTGGTCGTAATGGTGACGTCGGGGCAGAATCTCTACCTTGCCATGTTCTGCGCGTTTCTTGCGGGCTGTCTGGCAGGACTTGCCACCGGACTGTTTCACACGAAATTCGGAATACCCGCCATACTCGCCGGTATTCTGACCCAGCTCAGCCTGTATTCCATCAATCTGCGCATACAGGGCGATATGGCAAACCTTCCGCTTTCCTACATGAATTACAAGTACCCGATCACACTTCGCAACGTGAGCAAGACCATGCTCCCCATCGAGGTGAGCAAGGACAATGAAGTGCTGACCATGCTGACCCGCTTCTGCAATCAGTCGCTTCTCATCTGTATGCTTGTCTCCGCGGTGCTTATCGCTGTTCTTTACTGGTTTTTCGGAACGGAGCGCGGACACGCTCTCCGCGTTACCGGCAGCAATCTCGCAATGGCCCGCGCCAACGGCATCAACACCGACAACAACAA
The DNA here is from genome assembly GCA_900321515.1 of uncultured Eubacteriales bacterium. Taxonomy (GTDB): domain Bacteria; phylum Bacillota; class Clostridia; order Oscillospirales; family Acutalibacteraceae; genus RUG762. The sequence continues at coordinate 11,747 of ONWI01000151.1, forward strand.
GATTATCGGCATTGTGCTCTCAAACGGCATTGTAGCCATGTCCGGCGGAATACTCGCGCAGTATCAGGGTTTCTGCGATGTGAATATGGGCAGAGGCGCAATCGTTATCGGACTGGCGGCGGTCATCATCGGCGAAGTAATTTTCGGCAAGATATTCCACAATTTTGCCCTGAAATTGGTCGCCACGATAATGGGCGGCATTGTCTATTACATTGTAATCACGCTGGTGCTCAACCTCGGTATGAAAGCAAACGACCTGAAGCTCTTCACCGCCTTAGTGGTGGGAATATTCCTCGGAATCCCCTATTGGAAGGCACAGCTCACCCAGAAATTCGGCGGCAGAAAAGCCGTTCCGGAGGAAAAGGAGGTAATAGAAAATGCTTGAAGTCAAGGGACTCTATAAAACCTTCAATGCCGGTTCGGTCAACGAAAAGAAGGCGCTGAGCGGCATTGACCTGACCCTCAACGACGGCGATTTCGTCACTGTCATAGGCGGCAACGGCGCGGGTAAGTCAACCATGCTCAACATGATTGCCGGAGTCTATCCCGTGGACAAGGGCACAATCACCATCGACGGCATCAATGTCACCAAGCTCTCCGAGCACAAACGCGCAAAGTATATCGGCAGAGTCTTTCAGGATCCCCGTATGGGCACTGCTTCGGACATGTGGCTTGAGGAAAACCTCGCCATCGCCAATCGCCGCGGCAAGTTCCGCGGTCTGAACTGGGCAATCTCCGGCAAGGAGCGCAAGGAGTTCAAGGAAATGCTTGCGACGCTCGACTTAGGTCTTGAAAACCGCCTGACAACCAAGGTGGGTCTTCTCTCGGGCGGTCAGCGCCAGGCTGTTACGCTTCTCATGGCGGTCATGAATCATCCAAAGCTCCTGCTGCTCGACGAGCACACGGCGGCGCTCGACCCGAAAACCGCGAAGAACGTGCTGGAGCTTTCGGACAAATTCATTGAGGAAAACAACCTCACCGCGCTTATGGTCACCCATAACATGCGCGACGCCATAGCCCACGGCAACAGACTTATTATGATGAACGAGGGCAGAATAATTCTCGACGTGAGCGGTGAGGAAAAGAAGAATCTCACGGTAGAAGAACTTCTTGAGGAATTCGCCAAGCTCAGCGGTTCGGAATTCGCAAATGACCGCGCTCTTCTTGCAAATTAAGCATTGACTATTTTATTATTATACCTTATAATATGAATAAAGCCCGACATTCGTTATTCCTTAACAGAATAAAACGATTGATCGGGCTTTTGAACTAATACTGATTGTCAGTTTTCAAGTGATAATCAGTATAAAAAAGGTGAGGGTTAAAATGAAAAAAACAATTGCATTGCTTCTGGCGGTGATCATGATGACGTCAGCATTTTCTTCCTGCGGTTCGGACGACGGAAATGTGGACAATCTGGAGTACCCGGTATTTAAAAAGCCCACCTACATGATCTATTACGGCGAAGTAGATGACTCGGTGGTTGAGAACGCCCAAAAATACGATATTGCCATTCTGCATCCGAGACAGGGCGATTTGACACGCAAACAAGTAAAGGAAATACAATCTGCCGGCACCAAGGTGCTGGGATATATCGCCGTGGGCGAAGATCTGCGCACAGCCGGCAAGACTGCCGCGGAAATGCTCGGGGACGAACGCTTCACCGGCGACGGAACGGGCCCGAAGGTGGATTCGCGCGCCGAGGATGAAACCTCGCTGGCGTCCGCCGACATCAAGGGAATTACATCACCGGGCGGTTCGGGC